>DASTHG010000448.1:0-2323 GCA_035718325.1 Gemmatimonadales bacterium
CGGCTACACCGTCCGCAGGTATTGGTGGATCATACTCACCGTTGCGGAGCCCTCGCCCACCGCCGAGGCCACGCGCTTGCCGGAGCCGAGGCGGGCATCGCCGGCGCAAAAGATCCCCGGCACGCTCGTTTCGAATGGAAAGGGGTCCCGCGCGGCGGTCCAGCCGGCGGGACGATTGCCGTCGGACATCAGGTCGCGCCCGGTCAGGACGAATCCCTGCGGATCGCGCTGCACCACGTCTGCGACCAGTGCCGTGCGCGGCGCCGCGCCGATGAAGATGAACATTCCCGCTGCCGGTAGCTCACGCTGCGTACCGGTGACGCCATCCTGCACCGTGACCGACTCGAGCCGGCCGTTGCCGCGCACCCCGACGACGGTGCTGTTCATCAGCACTGCGACGTTGGGGGTCTCGGCGAGCCGGTCGACCAGGTAGCGCGACATCGCGGCCCCGAGATCGGGCCCGCGCACCAGCAGCGTCACTTTGCGGGCGTGGCGCGAGAAGAACAACGCCCCTTGCCCCGCCGAGTTGGCGCCGCCGACGACGCAGACCTCCTGGCCGCGGTAGGTGGCGGCTTCGGTGAGCGCGGCGCCGTAGTACACGCCGGCGCCGAGCAGCTCGTTCACTCCTGCGGTCTCGAGCCGCCGCACTTCCATCCCCGGCGCGATTAGCACCGCATAGCCGGCCAACTCCGAGCCGTCGGAGAGAATCACCTTGCGGTAAGGATCTTCACGCTTGATCTGGACGGCCTCCTGCACCGTCAGGATCTCGGCGCCGAAGCGTTTGGCCTGGTCGGCGGCGCGACGCGCCAAGTCGGCGCCGCTCACGCCGCTCGGAAAGCCGAGATAGTTCTCGATCTTCGAGCTCGTCCCGGCTTGTCCACCGGGCGCACTGCGCTCCACGAGGATCGTGCGCAGCCCCTCCGAGGCGCCGTACACCGCGGCTGCCAGGCCGGCGGGCCCTCCCCCGACGACGATGAGATCGTAGAACGGCTGCCGCGCGCGCGTCTGCATGCCGAGCTTCTCGGCCAGTTCGCGCGGGGTAGGCTGCACCAGCGTGCTGCCGTCGGGGAAGAACACCAGAGGGAGCCGCGCCGCTCCGCCCGGCGACCCCGCAAGGAGACCGCGGACCGACGCCTCATCCTCCATGTCGATCCACTGGTAGGGCACCTGGTTGGCCGCGAGGAAGTCCTTGAGCGCGAAGCTCGCCGGGGACAGCGCGGTCCCGGCGACGCGGATGCCGTCGAACGCGGGCCGCGCCCGCGCGAACCAGTCGGAGAGCAGGTCCTCGAGCACCGGAAACAGGCGCTCGCTCGGTGGCTCCCACGGCTTGAGGAGGTAGTGGTCGAGGCCGATGCGGTTGATCGCCAGGATCGCGGTCTCGGTGTCGGCGTAGGCGGTGAGCAACACCCGGCGGGCGTCGGGATAGATCTTGATCGCTTCGATCAGGAACTGGGTCCCCGACATCTGCGGCATGCGTTCGTCCACGAGGAACAGCGCCACTTGGGCGCCGCGCTGCTTCAACTGCCGTACGGTCTCGAGCGCCTGATCACCGGAGGACGCCTTGACGACCCGGTAGTCGGCGCGGAAATGGTGGCGCAGGTCCCGCTCGACCGCGTTGAGTACTTCGGGGTCGTCATCGACCGTCAGCAGGATGGGCTTGCTCATCGGTCGCTGCGACCCCGTCGATCAGCGCGGCTGCGGGACGATGCGGATGTAGGGTTTTGGCTCCTTCCATCCGTTGGGATAGATCTTCTTGGCTTCGTCGTTCGTCACCGACCCCGAGATGATCACGTCGTCGCCTGGTTTCCAGTTCACCGGCGTCGACACCTTGTTCTTGGCGGTGAGCTGCAGCGAGTCGATCACCCGCAGGATCTCGTCGAAGTTGCGCCCGGTCGTCATCGGGTAGGCGATCATCAGTTTGATCTTGCGGTCGGGTCCGATGACGTAGACGGTGCGCACCGTCTGGTTATCGGCGGGCGTGCGCCCCGCGGCCGAGTCGCCCGCGGCCGCGGGGAGCATCTCGTACAACTTGGAGATCGCGAGCGTCGGATCGCCGATCATCGGATAGTTGGGTGCATACCCTTGCGTTTCCGCGATGTCCTTCGCCCAGGCGGCGTGCTTGTCGACGGGATCGACGGAGAGCCCGATGACTTTCACGTTGCGGCGGTCGAACTCGGGTTTGAGCTTCGCCATGTACCCCAGCTCGGTCGTGCAGACGGGGGTGAAGTCTTTGGGGTGCGAAAACAGCACGCCCCACGAGGGCCCGAGCCACTCATGAAAGTTGATCATGCCCTGCGTCGTGTCCGCCTGGAAGTCAGGCGCG
>DASTHG010000449.1:0-8997 GCA_035718325.1 Gemmatimonadales bacterium
CGTGGCCGCCGACGAAAAAGGTGCGCTGGTCTTCCCGCGACAACGTCAACTACTCCGAAGCAGGAGTGCTGGCGTCGCTCACGTTCACCAGTGCCCATGCGACCGAGCTGCTGCGCAACTTCTGGCAGAAGGGCGTCAACAGCATCGCGCGGGGACGCAGCGAGAAGCCATACGCGTACGTGATCCCGGGGTTCGCGCGCCAGCGCGACCCGGCGCGCGCGGCCTACTTGATCAATCAGCTGGAACGACAGGCGATCGAGATCGAGCGCCGGACCAGTGGCGATTCGGCGGGCGACTTCGTGATCCGCCGCAACCAGCCCTACGGCGACCTCGTCGTGAACCTGCTCGGCATTCAACACTATCCGCAGTCCGCCAAGTATCCGCCCTACGACGACATCGCCTGGACCGAGGGCGATCTCTACGGCGTCACCGTGCATCCGGTGACCGACACCGCCGTCTTCCATTGGACCGGCCTCGCGCGCGTGACGGATACGGTCGCGGCGAGCGGCGCCGTCACCGGGACCGGAGCGGTGTACCTCCTCGCCTATCATGCACAGGGGAATGTGCTCCCGGCGCTGTATGCGCTCACTGCCAAGGAGCCCACCGCCCGAGCGTCCGCCGCCGAGTCGGTGTTCGTGGCGGGGCGCGACAGCTATCCCGCCGGCTCGGTGATTCTCGAGGGAGCGACGGCCGCTGGGGTCTCAGATGTGGCGCGGCGGTTCGCCCTGACCTTCACCGCAGTCGGTGCGTCGCCGGTGGTGGCGCGGCACGCGGAGGATCTGCCGCGTGTGGCGATCTACCACAGCTGGTACTCGACCCAGGACGCCGGCTGGGCGCGCTACACCTTCGAGCAGTACGGCATCCCCTATCGCTCCATCGACGACGGCGACCTGCGGCGCGGAGCACTGCGGACGCGCTTCGACGTCGTTCTCGTGCCGAGCTTCGGGGGATCGGTCGCGCAGATGATCAACGGGATCGACCGCCGGTGGGGCCCGCTCCCCTATCAACGGACGAAAGACACGCCCAATCTCGGCACGCCGTTCGCGTCGCCGGACATCACGGGGGGGCCGGGGTTCGAGGGGATGGCGGCGTTACGCGACTTCGTCGACCAGGGCGGCACGTTGATCACGCTCGGCGCGGCGACGCAATTCGCCGCGGAAACGGGAATCGCGACGCCGCTCACCCCCCATCGCACCAGCACCCTCTTTCACCCCGGCTCGATCGTGCGGGCGCGCGTGCGGCAGCGCCGCTCGCCGATTCTCTATGGGTATCCCGACGTCACGACGCTGTTTCGGGGCAACGGGCCATTGTACGACGTGGCGAATCGCGACAGCGGCCTGATGGTTCTGCAGTACGGCGCGACGCACCATGTGGAGAAGGACGAAGGGCCGATGCTCGGGATTCCCGACACGACGCCGCCGGCCGCTCCTGATACGGCCGCTACGGAGCACACGACGCCGCACGCGGGTGCCGGGGGCGACTCGGCCTACGTGGTGTCCGGGATGGTGCGCGGGGAGAAAGAAATCATCGGTGAAGGGGCGGTGTTCGACGTGCCGATCGCCAAAGGCCGAGTCATCGCGTTCACCTTCGACCCGATGCACCGCTTTCTGAACCATCACGACTTTCCGCTCGTGTGGAACGCGCTGGCAAACTGGAATGACCGGCCCTAACTCCACTCCTCAGGGCACCTGACTCGTTTCGGCCGAGAGGGGTCTGTTCGGCCAGTTCTGTCCACCGTCGCGGTCGGCACTGCCGGTGCCCTGATGCGCTCTAGGTTGGCGCCGCATTGACCGCCCTGGTCCAGCATCGAGGACGATGCGGGGGTCCGGCTTAGGGGAAAATTCTGGCCCAACGGGGGATGCTGCGCCCCAGGACGAGTCCAAGCAGCGCGCCGCCCCCACCGAACACCACTGCGTTGACGACGAGGTTGCCGTGGCAGGTGGCGGCGACGGGCGGGGAGCCCTTGAAGCAGATCTCGGATTTCGACTGGGCGACTACGCCTCCGGCGACGGCGCCCGCGAGCGTGCCGGCGATCAACCCGATGCGGCGCTGATTGTCGCGCGCCCACATACGCCGGACCAGGTCGGTCGGCACGCTGCGGCTGGAATCGCTGTGGCCAATCCCGAGCATCAGCAGGGTGTCACTGCAGCCGACGAATGGGCCGACCACGCTGGCTCGTGTCGTGTCTTCGACGCGGATGAGACGCCCCGTGCGGAGCTCTCGGACCGTGCACAACGGGCGCGACGATTGCGCCGCTGCGTCCCGCGTGGGGAACAGCGCGAGACCGGCGAGCAACAGGGGGAGGGAGGTACGCACGTGCGGCATGATCGATCGGGCTCGGGGTCCGTGGCCGCGGGAGTATAACCCGGCGCGCGCAGCGCCAGCAATGACGCCGCGACCGGTTGCGGCTATTGGAGGTGAATCGCGATTCCGACCGCCACGGCCACTCCGCCGAGTGCATAGAGCAGCAGCGTAATCGGGAGAGAGAATCGCAGCCAGGCGTCGTAGCGGACCCCTGCCGCGGCGAGAATCGCCATCATCGCGCCGTTCGTCGGCGTCAACAGCTCGCACAGGCCGCAGCCGTACTGGTAGGCCAGGATTGCCACCTGACGCGACAGGCCGAGCAGGTCTGAAAGCGGCACGAGGACCGGCATCGTCAGGACGGCCTGGCCGCTGGTGCTTGGTACCGGGACGTGGACGAGCGCGTGGGCGCCGATCATCCCCTCGGCGGAGAGGGCGACCGGCAACGACCCCAGCGGCGTGAACAGCCCGTGCACCAGCGTGTCCACGATGCGCCCCTGATCGAGCACGACGTAAATGGCGCGGGCGAATCCGATGAGCAGCGCGGCGAACGTCATCGAAGCGGCCCCATCGAGAAACGCCTGTATCGTGCCGCCGACGCCGAGTCCCGCCACGAGGCCGGCAACCATCCCCATGACGAAGAAGAGCGCGGCCATCTGCTCGAAATCCCATCCGAGCGTCAAGACCCCTACGATGAACACGCCGAACGTGGCGATGACCAGTGGCAGCACGATGCCCTGGCGCATGCGCAGCGGGGCCGCTGGAGCGGATGTTTGATCGGCCGCGACGCCACGGGTCCTGGCGACGTGGCGCAACGTCCCCCAGATCCAGATGCCCAGGGCCGGCACCATGAAGACCAGCCGATACGCAGCCGCTGACAGCAGTGGCAGCCCGGCGAGCTTCTGCGCGATGCCCACTTGGAACGGGTCGATCGGAGAAAACGCGGCGCCGACCGCCGCCGGCCCCAGGCTGATCGACACCGCGGTCAGGGCATCCATCCCGAATCCGCGGGTGAGCACGAGCAGCGCCGGCAGCAGCGCAATGATCTCTTCCTGCAGATGCTCGAGCGCGCCCGCCGTTGCGAAGGCGAGCGACACGATCGGCACGACCAGGGCCGCCTTCCCGCGCAGATGGCGCACCAGCCAATCCACACCCCACCGCAGCGCCCCGGTGCGGTCGACGACGGTAAACGCTCCACCGACGAGAAACACGAAGAAAATCACTGCGGCGGCATCGCCCATCCCTTTGGGAATCGCGACCATCGCCGCGAAGGGGCTCACCGGAGAGCGCGGCACGGCGTGATACGTGCCGGCGACTACCACGGGGCGCCCGGTGACCGGATCGTCGCGCCGGTCGTACTGGCCCGTGGGTACCACCCAGCTCGCCGCCGCGGCGACGAGCAGACAGCCGATCAACAACACGAGTGGGTTGGGGAATGCGAATCGCCGCACGGCGCGAGAACCTACGACGCCGGGTGTGCTGCGCCAGGGGCGTGCTCCCGCTATGCTTCGGCCGTGACGCGTCGAACCGTCTCGTGGCACGCGGGTGCGCTCGCGCTCGCGTTGTCGTGCGGACATCCAGCCGCAGCCCCGCCGCCGCTCGTGCCGGTGTCGCAGACTGCCGCGGCGAGCGACGCCTGTCTCCTCGCTCCCGATTCGATCGCGGCACCCGCCAGCATGGGCATCGGCGTCCCCGATGTCCGAGGCTTCGTCGAGCGGCAGATGTACGAGACGCTGATCCGGATCGATTGTCGTGGTGCCACCGATCCGCAGTTGGCCCAGTCCTGGACCGGCGGCGACGCCGGGCATCGCTGGACGTTCACGCTGCGTCCGGGGGCCCGATTCTCCGACGGCGTCCCGCTGGTGGCCGCCGACGTCTTCGCCGCGCTGACGCGCGATTCCTCGTGGCTCGACGGCGGCGCCGTCGCGCTCGAAAGCGTCGATCGGGTGAGCGTGCGCTTTCCCGCCGAACTCGCCGGCGTGCCTCCGGTCTTCGCCGACCCGGCCCTCGGAGTGTCTCGCCTCGATGTGACGAGCGGCGCTCGGCTCGGGAGCGGCGCAGTGCGGGTCGACAGCTCCTCGGGCGTGGTAACGCTCACTTCGCTCGTGCCCGGCCGGCCCACCGTGACGGTGCGGTCGAGCGCTGGCGGCGACGCGCGCGACTTGCTCGACCACGGCATCGACATTCTCGTCAGCGGGGATCCGGAGGTCCTGAGTTATGCCGGCGGCCGCAGCGATCTGAGAAGCGTGCCGCTGCCGTGGGATCGCGTCTACGTACTGCTGTCGCCGCAGCTTCTGACCATCGGCGACACGGTACGGGCCGGTTTTGCACGCGACGTCGTGCGCACCGATGCCCGGCCGGCTCGCGGGAGTTATTGGTGGATGGCCGGTCCCGCGTGTCCCGCGGGTGCCGGCATCGCCGCGATGGGCTCGAGCCCCGCGCCGGTGGTCTACTATCCGCAGGGCGACGCTGCCGCCCGTGGTCTTGCGGAGCGATTGGTGGCATTGGGTCTGCTGGGCCCTGGCGGGCGGGCCAGTGGCGTCGCGGCGGCGGATTTCGACGCGCGCGTTGCCGCCGGCGGAGCGTCCTATCTGGTGGCGCTGCCACGTGAGGCACTCGCCCCGTGCCACGCGGTGGCCGATCTGGCGGCCCGGGCCACCTGGCTTTCCGGCGATCCCGGTCGACATCTCATGGCGCTGGGGGAGACCCGGCGGCGCGCGATCGTGCGCCGCGGCGGGTCGGCGTTCACCGTGGATTGGGACGGAACGCTGCGCGTGCGGTGAGCGGCTATTTCAATCCGATGCGCCGCACCAGGTCGGCGTGACGGAGGTCGCTTCGCAGCGGGGCATACCCGGGATCGAGGTGGAGATAGATCATGCCGGCGGAACGGGCCTGGAAGGCGCGCTCCAGGCATGCGAAGGCCCGATCGGCGTCACCGAGGGCGGCGTATCCCATGGCCAGGATCTCGGCGCGGACGTAATGCTGCCGTGACTCTTCATCCAGGCGATTCATGATCGCCTCCGCCTCGTCGCGGCGTCCCAGCGCGGCGAGCGCCCGCACGATCATCGCGTCGTAGGAGCGCACCGCTTTCTCCAGTCCCTGCGCTCGTCGATACCATTGGAGCGCGCCCTCGGCGTCGCCCTGGATGAGGTGGGCCGTCCCGATGTAGAGCGGAGCGCGCAGGGAAGTCTCGTCGAGCTCCAGGGTCTTCTGCGCTTCGGCGATCGCGCCCGGGTAGTCCGCGTTGTAGAGCAGGAAGCGAGCGAGCCACTCGCTGTACTGTGATGAGAGGGGGTCGAGGGCGAGGGCTCGGCGGATTTCCATCGTGGCATCGTCCAGCCGCCCCACGAGCGGCAGCGCGGTTCCCAACACGTAATGGGCCTCTGCGTAGTTGGGACTCAGGGCGACGGCGCGCTGCAGCTGCTGCTCCGCGTCGGCGAAATTCCACTCGTGCCAGCAGAGCACCTTCCCGATTGACGTGACGGCCTCTCCGAGCTCCGGGTCGCGCTGCAGCGCCCGTTCCGCCGCGGCCTTCGCGCGCGGGTATGCATCGTCGGGGGCCACCCAGTCGTCGGCGAGGTTGCTCCAGACATCGGCGATGCCGGCATAGGCGCGCGCGAAGCCCGGATCCTGCAACAGCGCCAGCTGAAAAAACTCGAGTGCCTTGCGAAGGCTGGGCTCGGTGAGCTTGTTGAAGAAGAAGCGGCCTTTGAGGTACAGACTGTAGGCCTCGATGCTCTTTGTCGGTGCCACCACGTGCTCGGCAGCTCCGCCCAGTCGCAGCTTCAACGCGTCGACGATGGCGCGCGAGATTTCGTCCTGTATGGCGAACACGTCTTCCAGCTGTCGATCGTAGGTCTCGGCCCACAACTGGTAGCCGTTGTCGACGTTCACGAGCTGCGCTGTGATGCGGATCCTGTTCCCCACCTTCCGCACGCTGCCCTCGAGCACGGAGGAGACGCCGAGCTTGTCGCCGACCTGGCGCACATCGACTTCCTTCCCCTTGAAGGCGAACGACGAGGAGCGGGAGGCGACCTGGATACCGGGGACCTTCGACAGCGCGTTGATGATCTCCTCAGTCATCCCGTCGGAGAAGTACTCGTTCTCGGGGTCGGCGCTCATGTTGGTGAGCGGCAGCACGGCGATGGCCTTCTGCCCGGCAGGCCGTGCGTCGCCCGCCGCGCGCCCGGCACCGTTCCGGGTGATCGCCGCGAGCGCGGAGGCGAATTCTGCGGCAGTCGGATACCGGTCGACAGGGGTGCGCGACAGCGCTCGCGTCACGACCTGGTCCACCATCTCCGGGACGTCGCGCGTCGCACGCACTTTTGGGATGGGAGACACGAATCGCTTGGCGATGATGGCTTGTGCCGTCGGGCCGGTGAACGGCGGTTCGCCCGACAGCATCTCGTACAGCACGCAGGCGAGACTATACAAATCACTCCGCCCATCGAGGTCGCTCTCACCTCCCGCCTGCTCGGGGCTCATGTAGGCAGGCGTGCCGATCGCAACGCCGGTTTGCGTGATCGATCCGTCGCCGCTCAGCGCCTTGCCGATGCCGAAATCCGCCACCATCGCCGCGCCTTCGTGGAGCAGGATGTTTTCGGGTTTGATGTCGCGGTGAATGACGTGATGGCGGTGGGCGTAATCGAGCGCGGCAGCTACCTCCCGCGTGATCCGCAGCGCGTCCTCGAGCGGGAGCTGGCGCTCCCGCTCGAGTCGTTCGCGCAGGGAGTGGCCCTCCATGTTCGGCATCACGTAATACAGCAGTCCGACGGCTTCGCCCGAATCGTAGACCGGCAGGATATGCGGGTGGTTGAGTCCCGCCGCCATCTTGATCTCGCGCAGGAAGCGCTCGGCGCCGATTTCTGCCGAGACCTCCGGCCGCAGGACTTTGAGCGCGACGTGTCGGTCGTGCCGCAGGTCGCGAGCCAGGAACACCAGGGCCATTCCGCCCTGTCCCAGCTCGCGCTCCAGCGTGTAGCGGCCGCGGAGCCCCTCGTTCAATCGGTCTTGAAAGGAGGACATCTGACACCCCCAAGATGCCGCTCGGAACGCGGCGCAGCCAGCCGGGCACCGGTTGCCTTCACGAAGCCGATGCCGCAGCGATATTCCGTGAACCCGTGACGTTCCGCACCCGCATCCTGCTCGCGACCGCACCGGTCGTGCTCGTGCCGCTCATCGTGTTCGGCCTCGCGGTACGGCTCGCCGTGCGGCAACGCGTCGCGGCACAGTACCGGGCGCGCACGGCGGCGCTCGTCGCCCTGATCGGGCGGGATCTCGAACGCCAGGGCACGATCGTGGCGACGCGGCTCGCGCACCTGCGGGCGGCGGCGGTCGCGGACAACCGCCTGCGGCAGGCGGCGGTGCAGCGGGACACCGCGTTGCGATCTTACCTGCTCGACTATAGTGGCACGGCGATGCGCCTCGCCGGCCTCGACATGCTGCAGATCCAGGACGACTCGGGGCGCATCGTCAGCTCGGGACACTTTCGCAACGAGTTCGACCGATTCGAGCCGGGGCTGCCGATGCAGCTGGCGCGGGCCCCGAACGGGATGGCCCTGGTCGCGGCGCGCACCGCTGAAGGCCCGTTCGTGGCGCTGGCGCGGCTCGATTCGCTGCCGTTGGGCGACCGACGCTTCACCGTCGTGGCGGGAATCGCCGTCGACACCGGCTTTCTCGCCCGTCTCGCGCCCGACAGCGCGTTCACCGTGGCGCTCGAGCTGCCCCACGACACGATCACGTCGCGGGCGCGTGACACCACGCGTGCGCGGGCAAGCGACGTCGTCAGCGCCCTCCCGGTCGCGTTCGTGGACGAATCGCGGCCCGACAGCGCGCGCCTCGTGGCAGCGCAGCTCGTGGTCTCGACGGAGCTCGTCGGGTTACAGCAGCTGGAGCGCGTCGTCGATTTCGCTTTCGCCGCCGCGGTGCTGGTCACGATTCTCGTATCACTGCTGGTCGCCGGGTGGCTCGCCTCCCGGGTGAGCCGGCCGCTCGCGGAGCTGGCGGAGCGCACGGCCACCATCGACCTCGAGCGGCTCGACCTGGAGTTCGCGAGCGACCGCCAGGACGAGATTGGCGAATTGGAGCGTCGCTTCGGCGAGATGACCGCACGGTTGCGCGCCGGCGCTGCCCACTTGCGCGAGGCCGAGCGCCACGCGGCGACGGGGGAGCTGGCGCGGCAGGTGAACCACGACATCAAGAACAGCATCGCCCCGCTGCGCAACGTGTTGCGCCACCTGGCGCAGATCGCGCGCGACCGTCCCGGCGAGCTCGCGACGGTGTTCGCCGAGCGGCGCCAAACGCTCGTCTCGAGTCTCGAATATCTCGAGCAGCTCGCCGCGACCTACGCCAAGTTGTCTCCCGTGGCGGATCCGCAGCGCGCCGACGTGAGCGCTGTGACGCGCGACGTCGTCGGACAACTGCCGGCCGGGGTGGCGGAGGTTTCGCTGCAGCTCGCCGACGAGCTTCCGCCGGCGAAGATCGATCCACTGGGGCTGCGGCGCATCCTCGAGAATCTGGTGACCAACGCGTTGGATGCGCTGGCCGGCCAATCCGGATCGGTGACGGTGTCGACCGCGCGCGCGAGCGACGCCGGCCGTGCGAACGGGATCCGTATCGTGGTCGAGGACACCGGCTCCGGCATGACGCAACAGGAGCTCGGGCGGGCGTTCCAGGACTTCTACTCCACCAAGCCCG
>DASTHG010000450.1:0-8386 GCA_035718325.1 Gemmatimonadales bacterium
AGGGCGGGGTTCTGCGCTTCCGCCATCGATAGCACATCGTCCAGCTTCCACGCCGGCGCCGTCACCGGGAACGTGTCGGTGAGCACCACCGAGTCCACCGCGGTCGGGGCGCTCACCCCGATCTGCTCGAACAACCGCAGCTTCTCCACGCGTTGGCTCGTCTGAGCCCGCAGCAGCGTCACCTGCGACGTCCCCAACGCAACCTGCGCCTGGCGCACGTCGATCAGCGTCGTCTGGCCTACCGAGTAACGCGCCTGCGCCAGGCGCAGCAGCTCCTGGTCGCGCGTCAAGACCTGCTGGGCCACGCCGACGTTGTCCCGCGCCTGCAACACCGTCAGGTACTGCTGCGTGACGCCGCTCTCGAGCGTCGCGCGCGCGCCGTCGATGTCCGCGTCGGCCGCCGTGAGCTGCGCCTTGCGCAGTCCGGGCGCCGACAAGGTCGCGCCCGACAGCTGCCAGTCGAGTCCGATGAAATAGTTGGAGCTGACTGTCGCAAACGACTGCGAGAAGTTCGACGAGAGAAAGCGCTGCGAGCCGGTCCCCGAGTACGACATGGAGCCCTGCGCCGACGCCGTCGGAATGATCAGGCTCGCGAAGGCGTTGCGGTTCGCCCAGGCCGCTGGTCCGCGGTTGTTCACTGCCTGCAGGTAGATCGGGTTGTGATCCCGGGCGATGCGCAGGGCGTCGGCTAACGACAGTGTCGCCGGCACGCTCGGCTGTTGCTGCGCCGCCGCCGGTTGGGCGAGGCCCAGGAGCGCCATACTAAGAAGAAAGCGGTTCATGTGGATCCTTGGCTGACGAACAGTGACGGTCGACGGCGGCTTTCGGGGAACCTGTGGAACCTACCGCCAGACCGTCGCCTATACGGGTATGGTGTTGGTCCGGTTTCGAGTCGAGACGCCCGTGTCGCTATGATGGAAACGTAGCGGCACCAAGGGTTTCGGGGCAGAGGGTCAGCTGGGGAGGCGCTCGGCGGTGAGTTTCTGGTCGGGAAGCTCGACTTTCATGAGGCGGCCTCCATTGCCGAGCCAGAGATGCACCGGCCCACCGGGGCCTCCACTGACGAGCACGTGGCGCAGCGTGGCCTGGTCACGGTTCAGCGTGGTGGACTCGGTGCCGAGGTCTTGTATCGCGACTCGCGCCCGCACGGCGCTGCGCGGGAAGACGACGGTGAGGCTCTCGAGGGTCGCCCGGGCACGCCACGCGATCAGCAAGTAGGGGCTGAAGACCGAATCGTCGATGACGACCAGGTCGCGGTCGGCCGTCAGCTCGCGGGCGCGCTCCACGCCGGGGCTGACGTAGCGCAACGTGAACCGGCTGCGGCTGGGCCGGCCCGAGATCCGCAACGGAACGGGTCCGCCGCTGACGTCGAACGACAGCGCCTGTGTCATCGAGTCGCGGCCGATCTCGATCACCGGCACGAACGACGACGGCCGCACCGTTCCGGTCCAGCGTGCGTTGGCGTCCAACAGCCAGCCGCTCGTGCTGTCGCCGACGCGCCGCTCCAGCACCCGGAACGTCTCGCGTCCCACTTCCTGCGTGTCGGCACGAATCACGAAGGTGCCCTGGTCGATGACGCCGCCGGCCGAGGGGGCCTGGAGCAGGAGGGCAAGGACGACGATCATGCGCGGGTCGGAGCGGGAGCTGGTTGGGGAGCGGAAGCGGGGGCGAGAACTCGCGAGGCGACCCGCTCCCGGATGATCTTATAGATGCGCTCGCCCTTGTCGGCGGCCGCGAGCGTGGGACGCCCCAGCGAGCCGGGGGAGAGCGCCGGCAGCGGCTTGGTCAGGCCGCGCACATGACGGGTGGGATCAGGCGGCAGGAAGTCCTGGGCCAGGTCCATGCGCGCCAGGCCCGGCGCCAGGTAGAGCAGGAGCGAGGTGTCGAGCTCGCCGCCGTGCATCGGCGACTCGGGGTCGAGCAGCTGGTCACTCAAATCGAGGGCGAACACGTCCACCGTGAAGACACGCGCGCGATTGGTGCGCAGGGTGCTGAGCGCTTCCTGGTGCGGGTCGTGGCCGTGGGCCGTCAGGATGATGAACTGCTCCACGCCGCTCTCTTCCCACGATCCGAGCAGGTCGTTCATCCAGCGGTGCAGCGTCTTGCGGCGCACGGTGGCATTGCCGGGATATGCGCGGCGCGTGGCCGTGTTGACACCGTACTCCACCGTCGGCGCGCGCAGCACCTGGAACTCTGCTGACAAGTCGTCCGCCAGCCGCTCGACGATCAGCGTATCGCACCCCAACGGCAGGTGCGGGCCGTGTTGCTCGCAGGTGCCCACGGGGATCAAGAGACGCGGATCGCGCGCCAGGTGGGCGCGAATCTCTTCGGGGACGAGGAGCTTGAGGTGCAGCGGCCCGCTCATCTAGTCATCGCCGGGGTGGCGGCCGTCACGGCTGCCGCCGAGTGGCTGTACGGGATCGACGCCGTGTGGGCGTGGATCGCCGCCGCGGCATGCGCGGTAACCGCCGGGCTGGCCCTTCTCCCGCCGCGCCGCCCGCTTGCGCTTGCCGCCGGAGCGGCCGCGCTCATCCTCGGGCTCGTGTTGGTTCTCGCCATGCGCGCCATGCGGCAGATCGAGTGCTGCTGGCCGGCGCTGCGCGAGGCGCGCGTCACCGCCGCTTCGAAACAGCTGCAGGGAACGATCGGAGAGGCCGAAGCCGAAGCGCGCCGTCTCGATTCCATCGCGGCGCTGGCGGCCGCCGATCCCCAGCAAGAACTGTTTGCGACGCTGGATCGGGCGATGGCACAGGGTCCGCAGGACCTGGAGCGCGGAGTCGTCGTCTTTGGGCCCGGTGGGGCGCCGCTCGCATGGGCGGGGCGGCATCGGATGGTGCCGGTGGCCGACACGGCGGAGCTGCACGCGGTCATCACTCCATTTTACGTCACGCTCGAGGCACGCCGCCAGACGCGCGGCGGCGGCACCGCTGTCGGCACCGTGTTGCTCGATGCAGCGCCCGCGATCGCCGACCGCGGCGGCGCGCTGTCGGTGCTGTTTGCCCGCATCTACGGCGTGGAGCTGCGTTTCGACGCGCCCGACGTCGCGCCGCGCGACACGGACGAGTTCGATATCTGCCCCAAAGCGTGCAACACGAGCGCCCCCCTGCTCGTCGTGCGCCCGCGCCCGCCGTCGCAGGGGGATGCGAAGCTCGCCGCGCTGTCCACCGTCGCCACCCGCGCCGCCTGGTTGATCGCCGCACTGCTGCTCGCACTGCTCTTCGCCAGTCCACCGGGCCGGTGGCGCTGGTTCGTGGCCGCGGGGACGGCGTGGGCCGTGGCACGCGGACTGTTCGGTCCCGCCGTCCTCCCCCCGGAGCTGTTTTCACCCGCGACCTTCTATCGACCGCTGCTGGGCGAATTCTCCGACTCCGCCGGCTCGCTGCTCGCCCTCGCCGGTCTCGCGTTGTTCGCGGCCGGCGCCCTATGGCGCCGCGGCGTGCGGCGCAGGTGGTGGACCGTGGCGCTCGGCGCTCTGTTGCTCCTCTACGCGCCTTACTTCGTGCGCTATCTCGGCCGTGGCATCGCGCCGCCCGCCAAAGGGGTGAGCATCGGACTCTGGCTGTCGTGGGAGACGGCGCTCGCCGTCGCCGGCATGGCGCTGGTGCTGTTCGCGGCCGCGCTGGTGCGGGGTCCGGCAGAGCCGCCGCGGCGCCGCTGGCCGGTCGTCGCGGCGTCCGCCTGGGCCGTCGGCGTCGGGCTCGCCGGGCTGTTTCTCTGGCAACCATCCGGGGCGTGGCCCGAGTGGTACACGTTCCTCTGGCTGCCCGCGCTGGTCGGCGTGATCCTCCCCGCGCCGCGCCGCTGGGCGCTCCCCGGCATCGCCGTCGTCGCCGGGACGGCGGCCGCGCTCGTCACCTGGGGCGCCGCGGTCGAAGGCCGGCTCGCCCTGGCCGAGCGCGACGCGCAACGGCTCGGCACCGAGCCCGATCCGCTGGCGGTCGCGGCGTTGGAGCGTCTCGGTCAGCAGGTGACGGAGGATCCGCCCCCGCGCACTGCCGCCGACCTCTACGCGTTGTGGCGCGGCTCGCCGCTCGCCGACGAGGATTACCCCACGACGCTCGCCGTGTGGGGGCCGCGTGGCGACGAGCAGGCCGAGCTGCGACTCGCCACCGTAGACCTGCCCACGCCGTTGCTCGCCGCCTTCGCGCGCTCCGAGCCTACGAGTGGCCTGCGTGTCGAGCGCCTCGAGCGCATGTGGGGAGTGCACTACGTCCTCACGACGCCTGTCCCTGGCGACGTGACGCTCACCGTCGGCGTGGGGCCACGCTCGCGACTGCTCCCGGAGAGTCGTGTCTCCCGGTTCCTGCGCGGTGAGCCGGCCCTCGAGCCACCCTACGCGGTGACCTTCACGATTCCCGTCTCAGAGCCGCCGCCGCGCACCGTGCAATGGACGCGCTCTGGTTGGACGGCGCACGGCCATCTCGGGGTCGTGCTCCCGATCGGCAACGCCCTCGTCCACCTCACCGTGGAGCTGCGCGGCCCGTGGCCGCTCTTGGTGCGCGCGATGCTCGTCGTGTTGTACGACGTGCTGCTGCTCGCGCTGGCCTGGGGGATCGGGCGAATCGTGGCGGAAGGGTGGCGCCCCACCTGGCCGCTCCCGCGCGGCGCCCTGACGAGCTACCGCGGCCGGCTCACGATCGTGCTCGCGGCGTTCTTCGTCGCCCCGTTGATCGCCTTTTCGGTCTGGAGCTTCGCGCGGCTGGGCGACACGACGCGCGCGTCGGGCGACCTGATGATTCATCAGACGCTGCGCGACGCGGCGGCGAGCGCCAACTCGGGCGTGCCGGGAGGCCCCGAGAAGCTCGCGGAGCAGGCCGCCGACCTCGGGCAGGCGATGGACGCCGACCTCTGGTCGTACCAGGGGGGGAAGCTCGCCGGGACGAGCGCCCCGGTGCTCGCCGAGCTGGGGCTCGTCGATCCGTTGCTCGCGCCCCCCGTGTTCCGCCGGCTGGCGCTCGAGGACGAGCTCGAGATGAGCGTCAACGCGCAGACCGCCGGGCGGCCGACGCGCATCGGCTACCACGTGATCGGCGGGGAAGGGCCGCAGCAGGTGGTGCTCGCCGCGCCGCAGCTCACCGACGACGAGACGTTGCGGCGCCAGCAGGAGGACCTGGCGCTCGTCCTCATCCTCGCGGCCGTAGCCGGATTCATCGCCGCGCTCGGGCTCGCCGGCCTCGCCGCGCGCACGATGGCGCGCCCCGTCGCGGTGCTGCGAGAAGCGGCGCTCGCCGTGGGCCGCGGCGAGACGCCACCGCCGTTCCCGCTCGACGCCCCGCGCGAGTTCACGCCGGTGCTGAGCGCGTTCGATCGCATGGCGCACGACGTGCGCAAGAGCGCCGCTGCCCTCGAGGAAGCGCGCCAGCGCACCGCGCAGGTGCTCGGCAACGTCGCGACCGCCGTCGTCGCCCTCGACGCCGGTCTCCTGGTGACGCTCGCCAATCCGCGCGCCGCCGAGCTGCTCGGCGCCGAGCTCGAGCCGGGAGCGAGCCTCGAGACCGGCACCCCGCCGGCGTGGGCGCCGGTGTGGACGGCGGTGCGCGACTTTCTCGCCGCGCCGCCGGCCTCGGGCGGCATCGCCGACCGGGAGTTCACGATCGCCGGCCGCGACATCCGCGTGCAAATCGCGCCGCTCGGGACGACGCGTGAGGGATGCGTCGTCGCTCTCGACGACACCACGGCGCTGGCGCGCGCCGCCCGCGTCCTCGCCTGGGGCGAGATGGCGCGCCAGGTGGCGCACGAGATCAAGAACCCGCTGACGCCGATCCGGCTCGGCATCCAACATCTCGAGCGCGCCTACGGCTCGCGCGGGTCCGACTTCCAGGAAACGCTGCGCGATACCGCTGAGCGTATCACGACCGAGATCGACCGGCTCGACGCGATCGCGCGCGCCTTCTCCCGGTTCGGCGCGCCGGGGGCGCACCAGGCGGCGCTCGAGGCGCTCGACCTGCACACCATCGCCCGCGAGGTGGTGCAGCTCTATGCGTTGGGCGACACCGCCGCCACGGCCAAAGTGATCCTCGACGGGAATTCGGGGGCGCTGGTCCAGGCGCGCAAGGACGAGGTCAAGGAAGTGCTCGTCAACCTGGTGGAGAACTCCCGCAACGCCGGTGCGAAGGAGATCGTGGTAAGGGTGGAAGACGGGGGCCTCGAGCTCCGTGTGCAGGACGACGGCCGGGGGATTCCCGCAGACGCGCTGGAGCGGGTGTTCGAGCCGACCTTCTCCACCACCTCCTCCGGCTCGGGGCTGGGGCTGGCGATCGCCCGGCGGCTGGTGGAGAGCTGGGGGGGCTCGATTACCCTGAGCAGCACCCCCGGGGAGGGGACGACGGTGCGTTTAAGCCTGAAAAGGGCCCCTCGGTCTGGTGCGACGTGACCCGACTCACAACATTGTACGCGGTTCGGTGCCACCATTTACCTGTCCCCCCACGAGGTGCCTTGTGCGGCGTACGGCGGTCATTGGCTGGTCGCTGGTGGGTCTACTTGCGTGGACCGTTCCGGCACACGCCCAACTGTCGTTCGACGCCCGCCGCACCGGCATGGCGGGGGTCAGCCTCAGTCGCGACGGTGCCCTGAGCCGGTACAACCCGGCGTATCACTCCGTCCCGCAGCGCGCAGGACGCTCCGCCAAGTTCACGATCCCGATCCCGCTCGGGCTGTTTCAGGCTCTGAAGGACAGCGCGGCATTCGACATCCACAAGCCGTACTTCAATCCGATCGCCCTGGCGGACTACATCCTCCACCCGCCGCTGTACTACGAGATCAAGAAGGTCCCCGAGCCGACGAACAACGTCGAGTTCACGATCGGCAAGGACTCGCTCGTCGTGGACCTGGGCGCTTCGGCGCAGCTCGTCCCCACCGACCGCTTCAGCTTCGGCGGATCGAGCCGGCTGATCGACATCGGACCGACGATCAAGGGCGTTCACGTCGGCGTGCTGGGGTGGGAGGACCACGAAGTCGGGTTCCAGCTGGGCGACACGCTGCTGCAATTCCTGCGGCAGAAAGCCCCGGCGAAGACCAACACGAGCTACACGGGCCTCGGCGACGGCATCGCGCAAGCCGGCTTCGCGCCGACGCTCGCCTACTCCGGCAAGGTGTGGGGCGACTCGGGTCACGCGATCTACGTCGGTGCCGCCGTGCATTACTATCTCGGCGTGGCGTATGGGTCGTTCTTCGGCAACGCCGGGATCAAGACCGGTGATTCGCTGTTTACCGGCCCCAATCCGGTGACGCCGACCGTCGCGGCGCGGGTGCAGTACTCCAAAGCGGGGAATTCCTTTGGTCACGGCGTCGGCGGCGACGTCGGGATGGTGTACACGAGCGGTCCGGTCGAGATCGGACTCGGCATCAACGATATCGGCGCGACGCTGACCTGGACCGACACGCGCGTCGACAGCGTGCACTTCGACACGTCGGCCAACGACTTCGCGTCGCAGGAGATCGCCAACCACGTCACAACGAAGACGAAGCTGCCGGTCAGCTACGTCGCGAACGCGGCGCTCGATCTCGGCACCAACACGACGGTCGGCGCCGAAGTCCTCAACAACGGCCGCGGCACGACGGTCCAGCTCGGCGTGGAGCAGCGCGTCGGGCCGCTGGCGCTGCGCGGCGGCGTGGCGCGCGATCAGCGCAAGCGGGTGCAGATCGGCGCGGGGACGGGGCTGCGCTTCGGCCCCTTCAGTCTCGACGTCGGATTCCTGACGCACTCGAGCTCCCTCTCCAACTCGCGCGGGATCACCATGGCCACTTCTATCTCGATCTACTGATGACCACGCGCGTGCGCAGTCTCGCGTTCGTGCTGGCGGCCGCGCTCGTCGTGGGCTGCGGCGAAGGCCGGGCGATCTTCAACGTCGACGTGCTGAGCTTCCTCGGTGGCGGCGGGAACGACTCGGTGAACTACGCGATTCCCGGAGGGGCCTCGGGGACCGTGGACAACCCTCCGGTGAAGGTCACATTGCTGAAGGGACTCGGGAATTCCACCGTCGATTCGGTGACGCTCGACGTGGCCGCGCGCGTGCATAACCTCACCGACACTGGCAAGGTCAAGTTCCAGATCTTTTTTGCCGGGACCCAGGCCGGCACCTACCTGGGCACTCCCTACGCACAGGACTCCGCCGTCTTGCACGGCGATGCCATTGCGACGCTGGCGCCGGGCCCGATTCCGGTCCTGGCCGACAGCATTTTCGGGAAGGACACGATCTTCGTCGGGGTACGCGTCGCCGTGGCGTCCCAGCCGGGACCTACGATGACCGGCGCGGTCACCCTCTCGCGCGTCATTCTGCGCATTGTGCTGGAAGACAAGATCTTCCATTGACGAGAGGCTCACCTCTCACGCAGTTGTCTTTAAGGTGCGAGATTTTGGTGCAGCGATGAGCCGTCATTCGTGATC
>DASTHG010000451.1:0-12393 GCA_035718325.1 Gemmatimonadales bacterium
AGAACGTGCAGGATCAGCAGAAGATCGTTTGGCCAGCGAGCTTCGTCGTCGCCCGGGCGTTCGTCGACCAGCTCGAGCGCTCGCACGGAATTGCGGCGGTCCGCATCCAGGCCATTCGCAGCGCGTTGAGCGCGGCCGAGCAGAAGAGCGGCTCGGCCCGCAGCGGGGCGCTGACATCGCTCGCGACCGGGCTCGACCGTGACGCGACGACGTCGTCCGATGGCGCAAAGGTGAAGCTGCTGGCCACTGCAGTGCGGGACCTCGCCCGGCACTAGCCGGTTCAGCGAGCGACGCTGTGACCGACGGCGAGCCCCCAGGGCTCGCCGTCGTTGTGCCGGGGGTATGAAGCACTCCTCAAACCCGGCTCAACGCGTCTTGGAGATCGGCCGGCCAAATTGCGTCGATGCCATCATGGAGCGTACGATGTTACGCAAGATTCTGGGATTCGCGCTGTTGGCGTTGGTGGCGCTGGTGGTTCTCAAGGTGGCGCTGGGCCTGCTCGGTATCCTGTTCGGCCTCGCCGTCTCGGTGCTCGTGCTGGCCTGCCTGGGCTATGGGCTGTACCTGATCCTGCGTGTGGTCAGTCCGGCGACGGCCGCCAAAGTGCGGGAAACGATCCGCGGTCGCCAGGCAAGCGCCCCCTAGCCGGAACTAGCGTGCGGCGGCGAGCGCGGCTTTCGTGACCGCCTCTCCCAGCTCCCATCCGGCGGCCAGCGCGCGCTCGTTCATCTCGACCAAGTGTGGTTTGACCCGGCCGCGCAATGCGTCCCGCAGCGTGGACCGTCCGGCGGCGCCCGAGAGGGAGACCAGCGCCCCCAGCGCTACGATGTTGGTCACGATCGTATCACCGAGTGATTGCGCCGTATCGACGAGGGGCAGGACGACGGCGTCACCCACCGCCACCTCGGCGGCCACCTGTCGGTCGACGATGCGCACGCCCCCCACCGCGACGGTGCCACCGTACTTCGTGAAGGCATCGCGTGACAGGCAGAGCAGCACGTCGGGCTCGGTGACGCCGGGAAACGCGATTTCACCGCGCGAGAGAATCACGTCGGATTTGCTCGCGCCGAGCCGCGCCTCCGGGCCGTAGCTCTGCGTTTGCACGACGTGGAATCCTTCGCGGCTCCCGGCTTCCGCCAGGACCAGCCCGGCCAGAATGAGCCCCTGCCCCCCCCGGCCCGAAAGCCGCACGCGCAACACGCCGCTCGGGGCGTTCACGCGTCGTCTCCCCGGACGGCGCGCTGCACCAGGGCCTGATAGCGCTCGACGTACTCGGGCTTCACCTCGTCCCGAAACACCCCGATCGGCAGGCCGCGGGCCACTTCGTCGCGGGTGAGCTCGACCAGCGGCATGGTGATGTCGCGTTCGTAGTCGAGCATCTGCGAGGCGTCGCCGAGGCGGTTCATGCGACCATAGAATGTCGGGCACTGGGTGAGGATCTCGACGACCGAAAGGCCGCGGTGCCGGATCGCCGCTTCGATCAGCGCCGGCATCTCGCGCGCGTCGAAGGTCGTGGTGCGCGCTACGTAGGTCGCCCCCGCCGCGAGGGCCAGGCTCACGATGTCGAACGGAGGCTCGATGTTCCCGAGCGAGGTCGTAGCCGAGCGGAACCCCTCGGGGGTCGTCGGCGCCGCTTGGCCGCCGGTCATGCCGTAGATCCCGTTGTTGTAGATGACGGCGGTGATGTCGATGTTGCGGCGGCAGGCGTGGAGAAAATGATTGCCGCCGATCGCCAGCGCATCGCCGTCGCCGAGGACGGCGATCACGGTCAGCGACGGTTTGGCGAGCTTGATTCCCGTGGCGTACGCGAGCGCGCGGCCGTGCGTCGTATGCATCGCGTGTGTGTTCATATAGAAGGGCGTGCGACCGGCACAGCCGATCCCGCCGACGAGCACCACCTGGTCGGGATCGAGCGCCATCGATTCCATCGCGGTGGCGACGGCGCGGCTGATGTTCCCGTGGCCGCATCCTGGGCACCACACGTTGGGCATCATCTCGACGCGTAGGTACTTGCGGAGATCCTGACCGGTGTTAGGCATGGACCGCCTCCCGACCCGTGAGGACACGGCGTGCCGCGCGCGCGATCTCTTCCGGTGAGAACAGCACCCCGTCGGCCCGGTTGAGCGGGACGACTCGCGCGCGCCCCGCCGCCGCGGCGCGCACCGGCAACACCAGTTGCCCGAGATTGAGTTCGGGAACGAGCAGTGCTCCCGTGTGCTCCGCCAGACGGGCCACGAGACTCTCGGGGAAAGGCCACAGCGTCTGCAGCTCGAGAAGCCCGGCGTGCACGCCTTCTTCGCGCAGCAACCGCATCGCCGCTCTGGCCGCGCGGGCCGTGATGCCATAGGCGAGGATCACGAGCTCAGCGTCATCGGTCTCATCGACGCGGTGGAGGAACACGCCGGGATCGGTCTCGACGTCCGCTAACGCATGCAAAAGCATCCGCTCCGCGCCAGCACCGTCCGACGCCGCGGGCCTCCCGGAGGCCTGATGGGCAAGCCCCGTCACGACGATCCGCGCCCCCGCCCCGAATGGCAGGAACTCCGCACCGGCGAACGGCTCGAATCCCTCGACCGATGCCGGCGCCCGGCGGTTTTCCACCTGGACCTCGGGGAGGACGACGTTCTCCCGCATGTGCGAGAGCGTCGCATCGAGCAGCAGGACGGCGGGAAGACGGTGCCGCTCGCTCAAATTGAACGCCGTGACCGTCATCTGGTAGACGTCGCGCACCGACGAGGCCGTGAGCACCAGCGCGGCGCGATCGCCGTGCGTGCCCCACCGCGCCTGCATCACGTCACCCTGCGACGTCAGGGTCGGGAGCCCGGTACTCGGACCGGCGCGCTGCGAGTCCACGATCACGCACGGTGTCTGGGTCATGGCGGCATAGCCCAGATTCTCCTGCATCAACGAGAAACCGGGCCCCGACGTGGCGGTCATGGCTTTCGCCCCAGTCCACGCGGCGCCGATGACCGCCGCGAGCGCTCCGATCTCGTCTTCCATCTGAATGAACACCCCGCCCACGGCCGGCAGGCGCCGCGCGAGCGTCTCCATGATCTCCGAAGCGGGGGTGATGGGATAGCCGGCGTAGAATGTGCACCCGGCGCGCAGCGCCCCGAGCGCGCAGGCTTCGTTGCCCTGGATCAGGCGCGGCGCGGCGTGCGGGGATCGCTCATGTGTCATGGAGATCTCCGAGGACGGCAGCGGTCGAGTCCGCGAGCGGCGCTCCCGCGCGCTCGAGGACGAACACGTAGTCGGGACACCGCAGCGCGCACAGCCCGCAGAAGATGCAGCGGGAGATGTCGCTCACCGTGATCCGCTCCGACGCGTCGAGGGCGAGGATGCCGGTGGGACAGACTTCGACGCACAGGTCGCACGCCTTGCACCACATCCGATTGACGATGAGCGCCGCGTCGGCCTGCTCGTAGCGCCACACGGGGCCTGCTTCTACGGGCGGCGCCGTTGCCGGAGGCGGAGCCGGAACTTCGGTCGGCAGCCCGCTGAGCGCCCGGTGGATGCCCCACGCCGCCCGCTTTCCAGCTCCGACGGCCGCCACGGCCGTCGCCCCACCGTTCACCGCATCACCGCCGGCGAAGTATTTCGGGTTCGCAGTGCGACCGGTCGCCGGGTCGATGCGGATCTTGCCGCGGTCGAGGGCCAGCCCCGGAATCCAGCCGAGGAACTCGGCGCGTGGCACCTGACCGATCGCCACGATCGCGGTGTCGACAGGGATCGTGATGGTGCTCCCGGGAATCGGCTCGGGGCGGGCGCGTCCCGACGCGTCGGGAGCGCCCAACCGCATGCGTTCGCACTCGACGCCGCGCAGGCGGCCGCGGCCGACGAAGCGCACCGGGTTCGTGAGCCAGCGGAACTCGACCCCCTCCTCCACGGCCTCGCGATACTCGTGGGCGTAGGCGGGCATCTCTGCTTGCGTCCGACGATACAGGATGCTGACGTGCGCGGCGCCGAGTCGCAGCGCCTCACGCGCGGCGTCGATCGCCGTGTTGCCGCACCCGATGACCGCCACCCGCCGTCCCACGGCCGGAGGCGTCCCGGTCTTCAGCTGTTCGATGAACTCGAGCGACGGCCAGACGCCGGGCAGGTCGGCGCCGCCGTACCCGCCATCCAGGTCCTTGCCGAGCCCGACGCCGAGGAACACGGCGTCGGCGCCGTTTTCGATTTGCAGCAGCCGCTCGGGACGGTCAACCGCGAACCCCATGACGAACCGGACCCCCAGCGCCGCGATGCGCTCGAATTCCTGGGGCAGCGGGTCGGCGATCTGGCGGTACGGCGCAATGGCGTAGCGAATCAGCCCGCCCGACGCTTCGCGCGCCTCATAGACCGTGACGGCATAGCCCAGCGCGGCGAGCTCCGCCGCACAGGCGAGGCCGGCGGGACCAGCGCCGATAACGGCGACGTGCCGCCCGTTCGGCACCCGGCCCTGCGGCTCGGGGCTCTGCGCCAACGCCCAGTCCATCGCGTAACGCTGCAGGCGTCCGATGCGCACCGGATAGCGGCCCGCGCGCGCCAACACGCACGCCCCCTCGCACAACTCCTCCACCGGGCAGACCCGGGCGCAGCTGCCGCCCAGGATGTTCGCGGCGAAGATCGTGCTGGCGGCGCCGGCGAGATCCCCGCGCACGATCGCCCCGACGAATCCGGGGACATCCACACCCGCGGGACAGGCGAGCGTACACGGTGGCGAGGCCAGCGGGCCGCCACATTCGAGGCAACGGCCGGCCTCCACCGTCACCTGCATGTCCGCTAATGCAGGCTTCAGCTCGTCTGTGAGGCTGCCGAACCGCCGAACGCGGCCCATACAGCAATGCTTCGCACCCGGCGTGAAGACAACAGGAAGGAAATGTGAAGGAGCCTGTGACCTAGTGGCTCGAGCTCAGGAACGCGGCGATGTGCTGGTTCAAGAAGCGCGCGTCGGAGGAGTCCGCGCCAGCACCGGCGGGATGCCCCCAGAGGGACGGAATCGGTACGAGCGACACCTGCCGGATGAAGCCGGCTTCGTAGCGGGCATCCGACACCGGGAAGTACAGGTCCGTCTCCGACGGCATATACAGCACCGGCACCCGGATCGCGCCGAGTGCCCTCTCCACGCTGCCGTTGAACCCTTTCGTCGTGCCGACGTCATGGCGCTCCCAGGTGCGGGCCTGGAGAATGAGGTCGTTCGCGTCCGCACCGGGAATGAAGTTCTGGGCGAGGTTGGCGACGAACCCGTCGAACGTCGTCCCCGCCGGCGCCGTCCGGCGCCACAGCTCGCGGCGCCACCATTCCTGGGAGAAGAGCCACCCTTCCCAGATGAGACTGAACAGCTCGACGCCGCGCTGGGGCTGAGCAGTGTAGTCCCCGCCGTGAAACGCGGTATCCAGCTCGATCGCCTGAATCTGGGCCTCGAGCCGCACCACGCCGTGCGGCCAGCATTTCGCCGTCCCGGAGGTCGCGACGACGCGATCCATAAAGTCCGGGTAGCTCACCGCCCACTGGAACGCCTGCTCGGCGCCCATCGAGAAGCCGATGATGGCGCGGACGTGCGTGATGCCCAGATCGTCCACCAGCAGGCGGTGCACCACTTCGACGTTGTCGCGGATCGTGGCCACCGGGAACCGCGGTCCATGGAACGGCTCCGGCGTGTTGCTGGGAGATGACGAGTGGCCGTTTCCGAACAGTTCCGTGGCCACGAGGAAATACCGCGAGGTGTCGAGGGCCAATCCCGGACCGATGAGCCAGTCATAACCGTGATGGTCGGCGAGGTAATGCGAAGGCAGCAGGATGACGTTGTCCTTGCGCGCGTTCAGCCGGCCGTACGTGCCGTAGACGATCTTGACGTTCGGCACGGTGGGGCCGCTCTCGAACGTGAACTGCGCGAGGGTAAAGACATGATGACTTGCGTAGTCCGGCGGCGGGGTCTGCTGGGCGGCCGCCAGCGCCGGGATGAGCATCGCGACAGCGAGCAGCCGCAACGCCATCAATCGCTCGTCATGATGAACAGGGGTGCGCCGTCAAACTCGTAAATCGGCCGCAGCCGATCGGTGTTGTAGTACTTGGAGACGTCGACCGTCTTCTTCTCCGACGTCACGCTCGAGATGGGGACGCTGTCGTAAAATCCTTTGTGGATGCTGACGAGCCGCCCGTATTCCTTCCGCATGATCAAGTCGAGCGCCAGGTTGCCGAACACCATCGGCACGATCGAATCGAGGGCGTCGGGGTCGCCCGAGCGTACCAGGTAGCCCAGGCGCTGATTCACGATATCGATCCTGCGGCCCTTGTTGTAGCGCGCCGACGCCGTCTTCAACGCCGCGCCGACCTGGTCGCCGATACCGCCCAGCTTGCGGTGCCCGAACATGTCGGTTTCTTCGCCCTCGAAGCTCATCCCCTCCTGCGAGGCCAACCGGGCCCCTTCCGATACGAGCACCACCGCGTAGCGGCTCGTATTCTTGTTGCGGTCCATGGTGAGCAGCTCTGCCAGACGCTCGACATCGACCGGGTGCTCCGGGATGACGCAGCGGTCGGCGGCGCCCGCCATCGTCGGCAGGAGCGCCGTGAACCCGGCGTAGCGCCCGAACACCTCGATCACCAGAAAGCGCTCGTGTGAGCCCGCCGAAGTGCGCAACCGGTGGGTCAGCTCGATGGTGCGGGTCACGCAGGTGCTGAAGCCGATGCAGTAGTCGGTGCCGTAGACGTCGTTGTCCATCGTCTTGGGAATCGCGACGACGTGCATTCCCTCGTCGTGCAGCCGCTTCCCGTAGCTCAGGGTGTCGTCGCCGCCGATGGGGATCAGCACGTCGACACCGATGTGCTCGAGATTCTTCAGCACCTCTTTGGTGACATCGTTGATCGGCTGGTCGTACCCGGTGACGTGCGGCGGCACGCGCTCGCGCGGCAAATGGCTCGGCCGCACCCGGGAGGTGTGGAGAAATGTGCCTCCGGTGCGGCCGATCGGGCCGACGATGGTCTCGTTGAGTGGTTGCACGTTGTCGCTGTTGTCCGGGGCGTCACGGTTGTAATCGACGAGCCCGCCCCAGCCGTGCCGAATCCCGACGACGTTGTAGCCGTCGCGGGAGGCGCGGATCGTGATAGCACGGATGGCCGGGTTCAAGCCAGGGACGTCCCCCCCACCCGTCAGGATCGCTATCGTGCCCTTCCCCACCGGTCTCCTCCATAGGTTGCACTTTCGCGGTCGATGAATCTATCGCGCAATCTTCGCCACCGTATCCCAGGTGCGCGTGGTCTGCTCCTTCCCGAACGTCTTCTCGATCAGGGTCATGAACACGGGGGTGCCTTTGGGGTTGCGGACGTACGCGGTGAAGGCTTCGCTGCCCTGAAGCGCATAAATGCGTGCTCCAAGGAGCTCCCCCGGCAGCGTGATCGTGTGAGCGGGTGGCCGTCGCAGAAACGTGACGACGCGTTTCGCCCCCGGCTTGAGACGAAACGCGCGAAATGGGTCGGACAGGAGCAGCTGCCGCAGCGCGTCGATGGGACGCACGATCGTGAGAAACGCGCGTCCCAGCGTTCCCTCCATCGCCGCTTCGGCCCTGCGCGCGAGGGCCAGGGGGCTGGCGCTCTTGGTGGTGAACACCACGTTGCCGCTCGACAGCACCGTCCGCACGTCCGTAAAGCCGGCCGCTTCGAAGGCCCGCTTGAGATCGGGCATCTTGGCGTTCATCGGCATCACCCCACGGAGGAACGCCGCGTAGCGCGTCACGACATCACTCCGTGCGATCAGTATTCGGCAAACGCGTCGTCCGGATAGCAGTACAGCCAGCGCTCACTCGGCTCGTCCGACGTGACGACCGGATGGCCGCTTGCATGCGCATGTTTGCTGGCGTGCTGATTGGGCGAGCTGTCACAGCACAGCGTCGCGCCGCACTCCTGGCAGGTGCGCAGATGCACCCACTCCGAGTGGATTTTGACACACTCCGCGCATTCGCGGCGCCTCGCGTGCCGCACTTTCCTCACTGCGCTCAGGTGCGCACATACTCCGTCGTTCATTCCGTGAGGGTCCGCTACTCGGCGAGGACTTGATGCACGGCGGCGATCGCGATCGACCCTTCACCCACTGCCGACGCTGCGCGCTTGAGGCTACCTGAGCGGACGTCGCCGACCGCGAAGACACCCGGGAGGCTCGTCTCCAACAGGTGCGGCGCGCGCGCCAGGGGCCAGCGGGCAGTCGCGAGATCCTCGGGCGACATGTCCCGTCCCGTCTTGATGAACCCCTTCTCGTCCAGCGCGACGCATCCCCCGAGCCATGCCGTGCTCGGGACCGCGCCGGTCATCGTGAACACATGCCGGATCGGGTCGTGCTCCAGGTTGCCCGTCTGCGCGGTGGCAGAGGCGGTCATGATCGGAGCATAATGACGCTGTCCAGTCCTTGCCGCGCGGCTACTCGAGTTTCGGGACCCAATGCTCGTCGACGAGCGCCGAGTACTCCGGGTGATGCGACAGAAATGTGCGCATATACGGGCAGATCGGAACGACGCGCAGCTGCTGACGACGCGCGTATGCAAGGGCGGCGCGTGCCAGCTCTTCGGCGTGGTGGTGACCCTGGATCTCAGGAGGGACCTCGATGTGGATCAGACGCAGCCGGTCACGCGCGATTTGATAGTCCAGGTGCGCGGTTTGGCCATCGACGACCAGCTCGAACCGCGCCGCGGCGGCGTTCTGGACCACCTGCGACGCGGTCATGGACGCGGCTTCCGATGCTCGTGGACGGCCCGCCAGCAATACCACGCCGCCACCGTCCGGTACGGCCGAAACCGCTCCCCTTCTCTCTCGAGCCGCTTGGGGGTCGGCAGCTTCCGCAGACCGTAGGCAAGCGCGTAACCCTGGCGTACCCCGTAGTCACCCACCGGCCATACATCCAGCCGGCGCAGCTGAAACATCAGGAACATCTCGGCCGTCCACCGCCCGATGCCGCGCACGACCGTGAGGCGCTCAATGATCTCCTCGTCGGAACGCCGGCCGATGTGCCGCAGCGGGACGGTCCCGTCCATCACCTTCGCGGCGAGATCCCGGATAGACGCCACCTTGCTGCCCGAGAGACCCGCGGCGCGCAGCGTCCTGGGATGGCGGCCCAAGACCTTGGCCGGCGTCGGATCCCCGTCGAACAACGCGACGAAGCGCCGGTGGATCGCCGCCGCCGCGGCGCCCGCCAGCTGCTGATACAAAATGCTCTCGGCGAGCGCGGCAAAGTGGTCACTGCCGGGCGGTGGCAGGCGGAACGGCTCCGTGCGCTTCATGAGCGCGGCCATCACGCGATCCTGACGGGCCACTGCGGCGGCCGCCCTCGAAAACATGGTCGTCTTGCTGCCAGCCACGCCTGTGTCCTCCTCCGGCTATCGCAACCCCAACAGCAGCACCTCGAGGTCGAGGTCCCGCTGCACTTGACGCAGCACGTGGTCGCCGATCATGCCCTTATCGCGCAACTTGAGCACCGTCGTACGTTCTGCGTCGAGCAGCTCCCGCAACACGGCCCCGCGACGCTTGGCCAGAAGCTCCTCCGGCGCGTCGCGCTCGGCGCGCACGCGGGCACCATAGCGGCGCTGCCGATGGTCATAGCGCGCTCGCAACTCGGTCACCAGCTCCCCGTCCAGGTCCGCCGCCAGCTCATCGAGACGCTTGAGCGCCGCCACCGACGCCTGCTCGCGCGCATGCGCTTCTTCGAGTCTCCGGATCTCGCCGGTGTCGCAGATCCCCAGCTTGTTCACGATCGGCCGCAGCGAGAATCCCTGCGCCACAAGCGTGACCAGAATGACCGCGTAGGTCAAAAAAATGATCAGATCGCGACCCGGGAACGGCGCCCCGGTGGCGGTGACGAGCGGCAGCGCCAGGGCGAGCACCAGGGAATCGGCGCCGCGCAACCCCGCCCATCCGATGAAGAAGACGTAGCGCCAGGAGACGAACGGATCCTGATGCCCGGCTCCGAAGCGCAACCAGCGCGGGGCGTAGCTCGATGCGAAGACCCAGATGAGCCGGGCGCCGATCGTCGCCAGGCCGACCGCCCCAATGGCGAGCCCGAGTTCCACCCTGGAATAGATCGCGAGCCCCTGCAACACTTCCCGCAGCTCGAGCCCCACGAAAATGAACGTGAGACCTTCGAGCACGAATCCCACGACTCCCCACATCCCCTCGGTCTGGAGCCGTGTGTCGGGTGCGACCACCCGCGGTCCAAGACGGGCCAGGTAGAGTCCGCAGGAAACGACGGCGAGCACTCCCGAGACGCCGAGCGCTTCGGCGGGGAGAAACGCGGCGAACGGGGTCAGGAGCGAGATCGTCGATTCGATTTCCGGGGCGTGAATCCGCTCGCGCAACAGCCGGATCAGCCAGCCGACGGCCAGCCCGACCGCGACGCCCAGGATCCCGACACGCAGGAATTGCAACCCCGCCGAGCCCAGCGAGAACGTCCCGGTCACGACCGCCGCCACCGCCATGCGATACGCGATGATCGCGGTCGCGTCGTTGACGAGGCCTTCCCCCTCGAGGATCGTCGCGATGCGGCGCGGCACCACGAGCTGGCGCAGGAACGCGGTCGCGGCGGCCGCATCGGGCGGCGATACCAGGGCGCCGAGCGCGAAGGCCGCGCCCAGCGGCAGCACGGGGAGCACGGCATGCACCGCCACGCCCACGACCACCGTCGTGAAGACGACGAGCCCGATGCTGAGCAGCATGATCGGCCGGTAGTTGGCGTGCAGGTCGCGCCACGAGGCGAGCAACGACGCGCGATACAAGAGCGGCGGGACGAAGACCGTGAAAATGAGGTGCGGCTCGAACGCCACCGGCGGCAGTCCCGGCAGCAGCGCGATGCCGAGTCCGCCCAGCACGAACAGCGCCGGCGCAGGGAGCTCGAGCCGCTGGGCCAGGAGTCCGAGCGCCACGATGGCCACGAGCAGAGCCAGGACGACTTCGAATTGGTGCACGCGCCCGCTAGCTGGCCACGCCGGCGGCCTGTTCGAGCGCCCGGGCCAGCAGCGCTTCGTCCCAGGGTCCGCGGAACCGCGCGCCATTCACGAAGAACGTGGGCGTCCCCTTCACCCCGCTCTGCACACCGCCTTTGAAATCGTCACGCACGTGCGACAGATGAACGTGGTCCAGGAGCTCCCGTTGTACCCGCGTGGCATCGAGCCCGAGATCACCGGCATACTCGATCAAGTACACGTCGTCGAGCGCGAACTGCCGCTCATACAGGCGGTCGTGCATCTCCCAATACTTCCCCTGGGCGCCGGCTGCCTCCGCCACTTCGGCGGCGTGCTCCGCCTGCTCGTGGATCTGCTTGAGGGGGAAGTGACGGAACACGAACCGTAGCCGCGGCCCGAAGCGGCGCAGCAGCGCTTTGACGATGGGATACGCGCGGCGCGAATCGGGGCACTCGTAATCGGCGTACTCGACCAGAGTGAGAGGGGCGCTCGCCGGGCCCAGCGCGTGGTCGCCGGGATGCACGGCGACCGCGAGCTGCGTGGGCCGATCGCGCCCGTCGCTCATCGTCCGGCTCCAGCCATGCGCCAAACTTCGCCGGGAGACAGGAAAAGCAGAAGCCTCACACCAGGTCGTGGTGTGAGGCTTCCGACAGCGCGCCCTACGACAGGTTTACTGCGGCAGGTTCCCGAAATCGACGAACGATCCGCTCCCACCGGCGGTGAGTGAGAAGTTGTAGCCCTTCCCCGACGCGCAGCCTGCGGGCATCGTGGGATCCGACTGCGTCCACCCGGACTGGACGACTTCACACACGGTGTAGGTCCCCGCGGGAATCCCCGAGAAGACGTAGTGCCCGCTGGCATCCGTGACGGTGCTGCTGTTCACGGGGCCGGTAACCGTCACGGTCCACCCCACGAGCGGCGCCCAGGTCGCTTCATTCCAGACGTTCCCGTCGATCGACACCGACCCTGGAGGCGGCGGGGGCGGCGGCGGAGGAGGCGGCGGGGGCGGCGGGGGCGGAGGAGGCGGCGGCGGATCCCCCGTCGTACCACCAGACGGCGGCGCGACCGGGGAGCACCCCGTGCGCGACCGGCCTTGCGGGTCTGGCTTCCGGTCTCGCGACCAGGATTGGGGAGAGCGGTTCGCGTCGGCGACCGCGCATTGCGCGGGATCCTTTACCGCTGCCGCACCGTTCTGAGCGGCGGCCACGACGAACGGCGTGGACACCAGGCCCAGAAGGACGATTGGAATACGCATCAAAACCTCTGTCGTGTAAGAAAGGGCGCGGGCGGAATAGTCGCGGTTTTGATCGCGCGGAGCCGTGCGCCGCATCACGCGACGACGGAACATGAGGAGCCGTGATCAGTTGCCGCTGGGTTGGGTCAGACGCAAGACGGGCGCCTGTAACCGACCGATCACAACGTGAGCGATCTCACACGGTGGGAACGTCTGGAACGCGTTACTCGCGCTCGGGCT
>DASTHG010000452.1:0-6203 GCA_035718325.1 Gemmatimonadales bacterium
AAACCCCGGGCCCGTTTCTGTAAAGGATCGACATAAGGATCGAACGATGCGACTCGCCCCGATGCTTGCCAGCCTCCTGTGGTACGCTCCCATCCTCGCCCAGACTCCGGCCGCGGCACCGGCACCGGCTCCCGCACCGCCGGCTCCCGATTCGCTGTCGTACCGGGGATTCACCTTGGCATCGCCCTACGGCGTCTTCATCCAACGCGCCCGCGCGCTGGCGGCGTCGGATTCCAACCCATTGTATTGCAACACGTCGCGTCGTACCGCGCAGCTGATGGAGTGCGCGGTGCAGACATTCGACCCCGCCGATAGCGCGCGGTTCTACGTCGCCGCGTTCGTTCTGGAGGGAAAGGTCGCATTCCTCTCCTTCGGAGATTCGGGGACGAGCGGGATCGTCGATCGTGCACAGAAGGACTTGGAGACGCACTTCGGACGCCCCAGTGCGTCACGAGCCGGAATGTGGGAATGGCGCTCGGGCAAGCAGGTCGCCCGCCTCACCTGGCGTGGTCGCGGCAACTCCCGCTGGATCTACATCTCGCTGCGGGACGATCCGCTCATGGATCGGATCTCGAGTTACGTCCCTCGTCGCACTCACTGAGATCCTCCTCGGCGCGCTGGGCGGATACGTCCTGCTCGCCGCGGTGGCGTGGCGGTTTCAGGAACGGATCGCGTTCCCCGCCCCCCGCGCTCCGCTTCCCGACCCACCGCCGCAGGGACTGCAGGACGCCGAGCGCATCGCGCTCACAATGGCGGACGGGACGAGACTGCATGGTTGGTACGTGCCTCCCTTTCCCCGTCCCTCCCCGACGTTCCCCGGCCTGCTCTGGTTCTACGGTAATGGAGAAACGATCGCCGCCATCTGGCCGGTGTTGCGCGAGTTTCGGCCGCCGCGCACCGCGTTGCTCGTCGTCGACTATCCCGGGTATGGAGCGAGTGAGGGGCGCAGTACCGAGCCCGCGCTCTACGAGGCGGCGGACCTGGCCTACGCTGCTCTGGCCGCGCGCCCCGGAGTCGACCCGGCGCGCGTGCGGATCTACGGCCGATCCCTGGGCACCGCCGTCGCGACCCACGTGGCGGCCACCCATCCCGTCGCGGGGTTGGTGCTCGAATCGCCCTTCACAAACGCGCGGGACGTGGCCGCTCGCCATTACGCGCCGTTCCCCCGTTTCCTGATCCGCCTGAAGCTCGACAACCTCGGAGCGATCACGCGCATCCAGTGCCCCGTGCTCGTGCTGCACGGCACCCGGGACCGGCTCGTACCGCTCGAGATGGGAAAGCGTGTCGCCGAGGCCGCGTCCGGGCCCGTCGAGCTGGTACTGATCGAAGGGGCGGGACACAACGAGACCTACGATGTGGGCGGGATCGCCTACCGGGACAAGGTCTGGAGCTTCTTGCAGGCGGAAACGCCGCCCGCGTAGGTCAACCCCGGGGCGCGCTACAACACCGTCACCGGATCGAGGCGGTCGCGCGCGGCGTCGAAGCGGCGTGCGGCGTCATCCAGCACCTGGCTCACCTCGGGGCGCTCCACGTCGGGAAACTTGCTGCTGGGCGCGAGACGACCCGTGAGCTTGCGGACCGCGACCAGGGCGCGAGTCACCTCGCAATGATCGGGATCGGGATCCGTATGGCCAGTCACGAGCAGCTCCTGATACAGCGGCAGCGACTGCGGATCCCCCAGCACATACAACGATTCGAGCAGGCGTGGCCCGAGGAATCGCCGCAGCAGCTGATCACCGCGGATCCGTGCGAACAGCGCGAGGAGCAGCGGCGTCGGGTGCGACTCGGCATAGAACCGCGCCGCTTCGACCGCGGCGGCGGCGAACGCGTGGTGGGCGCCTTCGGCGCGCAGATACTTCTCGAACACGGGCCACGCCCCGGGCGGATGGCGCCAGGCGAGGTCCAGAAAGGCGAAATAGCGGCGCGCGAACGGTGCTCGCGTATCTTCGATGACGGTGCGTAACCCCGCGCCGCCCCAGCGCGCTCCGACGAGCGCCGCCGCCGTGGCGTGTTGCCAGCGCTCCAGCTCCGGAATGCGGAAGGTGACGACGTGCAAGTCCGCGATGGCGCGGGACCGCTCCAGCACGGCGAGGAGCCGCCGGTCGACCGCCGCGAGCAGCGGTGCGAGTGCGGCGGCTCCAGCGCGACGCGCGTGCGCCAGCGCTTCCCATCCGACCTCGGCGAGCTGCTCGCGCTCCCAGACTGCTTCGAAGCCCGGGGCGTCACACGCGGTCAGCAATGGCTCGAGCGCGGCGATGAACGCGCGCAGCCGGTCACGTGCCTCCACACTTCGAACATACGGCATTGCGCTCCCTTTTGCCGCCGCTTAACCTTGCCTCCCGTCACCAGATGCGCGTCCGTTTCCGCTTCCTCCTGGCCGCCGCAGCCCTCTCCACCGCGGCGTGCGTACGCGAGACCGGCCCGATCGTCATCGGCCTCGCGGGCCCGATGCAGGACCCGCTGGGCATCTCGGAGCTGCGCGCAGCCCATTACATCGTCGACCAGATCAACCTGCGTGGCGGCGTCCATGGCGGGCGCAAGGTCCGGCTCCGCGTGGTGGACGACAGCGGCACCGAGAACGGCGCGGTGCTCGCCGCCCAGGCGCTCTACGACGACCGATCCGTCGTGGCCGTCGTCGGACACATCACCTCGGGCACGAGCATCGCCGCGGCGCGCGTCTACGGGGCCGGCGGCGACCCGATCGCCATGGTCTCGCCCACGGCATCGAGCCCCGAGCTGTCGGGGATCAGCCGCTACGCCTTCCGGATCTGCCCCAGCGACTTGTCCCACGGTCCCGCGCTGGCGCGGTTCGCCCGACAGACGGTCGGCGCGCGGCGCGCGGGGGTGCTGTACCTGAACGACGACTACGGCCGCGGCGTGCGCCAGGCGTTCGCGGCCGAGTTCACGCGATTGGGCGGGGTAGTGGTCGAGGAAGACCCCTTCCTTCCCACCACCGCCTCACTCGAGCCCTACTTCTCGCGCATGAAGCGGTCCGGCGTGGACGTCTTGATGCTCGCGACCGACGTCCCGGGCGCCGAACAGGCCTTACGGGAAATGCGCCGCCAGGGGCTGCAGTGGCCGGTGGTGGGGAGCGATGCCCTCGTCGGCATCGAAGCGGAGGGCGCGCTGGCGGACGGGATTCACATCTCTTCAGCCTACCTCCCCGATCGCGAGGGAGACCAGAACGCCAAGTTCGTGGTCGATTTCTTCCGCGCCACGCAGGGGCAGCGCCCCAACGACGTCGCCGGTCTCACCACCGACGTCTTCCAGCTGATCGCCGCAGCGCTCAACGCCGTCGGCCCCGACCGCCTCGCGATCCGGAATTACCTGGCGAGCGTCGGCAACGGCCGGCCGGCGTTTGACGGCGTCACGGGACGGATTGCGTTCGACTCGAGTGGCGACGTGCGCGGGAAGCCGCTGACCATCGCGGTCGTGCGCAACGGCCGGCTGGTGGCGGAGGCCAGCGAATGAGGTTGTGGCCGCGCGTGCGGCTCAACACCGTCCGGGCGCGCATTCTGGTCGGCCTCGGCGCCCTCGCCGGCGGGCTCGTCATCACGGCCGCGACCGGCGCCGCCGGCCTCTCGGCGATCCGGCAGCGCATCACCTCCGAGATGGACAACGTCCGCACGACCACAGCGGTGAGCACCGGACTGCTCACGACCGTCTTCGCCGAGCTGCGGGCCGCCGAACAGTACCTGAGCGCGCCGGACGACCGGGCCCGCTCGGAGTTTCAAAGCGCCGCCGACAGCGCGTTCCAGTACGAGAAACGGCTCGAGCGCCTGGGGGATCTGGCGGTGGAAGACCGCCTCGTCGTCAACCGCATCAAGCTGCTGCAGTCGTCGATCCAGGTCGACTACGCCCTGGCCCACGCGCTGCGCGATCTGGGACGCAACGCCGAGGCGCAGACGCGCGTCGGGGCGGTCCGCGCCTCGGTCGCTGAGTTGATCCAGCTGGTGCGTGGGCTCTCGGCTCGCCAGGCGGAAAAAGCGGGACAGGTTGCCGAGCGCCTCGTGCTGGTGGCGGGACGGCGCCAGCTCTTCCTCTGGCTCGTGCTCGCGGTGTTCCTGGCCCTCGGCGCGGTCGCTTCGATGCTGACGGTGCGCTCGGTCGAGACACCGCTGGCGCGGCTCGTCACGGCGGCCGAGCGCTTCGGCGCCGGCGACCTGCGTCCGGTGACCACGGGTGCGATGCCGCGCGAATTCCAGGTCCTCGCGCACGCGATGCGCGACATGGCCGAGCGGCTGCGCGGCATCGTGCGAGAGGTGATCGGCGAGTCCGATCGAATCACCGCGTCGGCCGGCGATCTGTCGGCGGTGAGCGAACAGCTGGCGGCAAGCTCGAGTGAGGTGTCCACCGCCATGGTCGACATCTCGAGCGGTGCCGAGGTGCAGCGCGACGAGCTGATCGCGATCGAATCGGGTCTCGACCAGCTGCGCCGCGCGGCGACGGAAACGGCGTCCGCCGCCGCCGAGGTCACCCGCCTCGGCGAGGGGATTCGTGTCGCCGCCACACGGCACCGGGAAGGCATCCAGACGGCGGGCTCATCGCTGCTCGGGATCCGGGAGGTGGTGCTCACGACCGCTCAGCAGGTCACCCGGCTCGTCGATCAGAGCGCGGCGATCGACGACTTCGTGGATCTGATCCGCCGCATCTCGTCGCAGACCAACCTGCTGGCGCTGAACGCCGCCATCGAGGCGGCGCGTGCCGGAGAGCACGGGCGCGGCTTCGCCGTCGTCGCCGAGGAGGTGCGCCAGCTCGCCGACGAGTCCGCGCGGGCGGCCGAAGAGGTGGCGCGGGCGACCACCGCGATCCGCCAGGAGATGGATGGCATGACGGCCGTCATGGGGGACGGCCAATCGAAGGTGCGGGGCATCGAGGCGCTGACGGAAGGAGCGGCAACGGCACTCGCCGACATCGCCACGGCCGTGGAGCAGGTCGAGCAGGCGGCGGGGCGCGTGGCGGCCGTGGCAGAAACCAACCGGGGCATCGCCGAGGATCTCACACGCAAGTCCGAGCAGGTGTCCTCGAAAGCGGGCTCCCACTCCGCCGGGGCGCAGCAGGTCTCGGCCGCGGCCGAGCAGCAGGGAGCGTCAACCGAGGAGCTGGCCGCCGGCGCCGGCACGCTGCTGCAGGCCGCCGAGAAGCTCCGCTCCCTGGTGAAGGAGTTCCGCGTTTAGCGGCGCGACTTCTTTTTTTTGTCGGGTTTTCTGACGGGTCTGGGCTTGGCGCTCCGCACCGGTTTGCGCTTCACCGACTTCAACGCTCCCTGCACTTCCGCCAGCACGCGGTCCCCTTCATCCGGACCGATCAGCCCGCGGCGCACCGCATAGCGCACCAGCTCTTCGGCATCGTCGATCTCGAACTCGCCGATCCCTGCCGCCGCCCGGATCGCCTTGACGAGGGCATCCGCCACGGGGCTGCGCAGCACGCTGGCAATCCCGGGAAGGGCTTCGAGCAGTGATGAGATCTGCGATCCGCCGAGCTCGGCAGGCATGGGGCTAGGGATTTCCCGGTTGGAGGTCGCGCCAACCTACAGCCCACCCCCCGGAGCGTCAAGAATTCAGACGCTCGGGGCTGGTCATCCTATGGCTGATAGCGCAGGTAGAGCGAGAGTCCCGTGGCGGTTACGTCGGAGCGGCCGGCCGAGGGATCGAAGATCCAGCCGGTGCCAAACCGCCCGCCGGCGACGCCGGACCACCGGTCGCTCAAGCCGAAGCGCAGGTTCGCTCCGAAGCTGAACAACCGGCCGCCGCGAAAGTCGGCGGGACTCCATTGCCGGAAGGCGGCGAGCGGCTCGATGGCGAAGCGCGGCGTCAACTGCCGCGCGAACCGGATTTCCGTGTTGAAGACGTTTTCCTTCGTGTTGTTCAGGGTGGTGTCCCCGGAGCTCCCGGCCATGCGGTAATAATCCCACGCCGCGAAGGTGAGGCTGGTGCGGCCCCAGGAGTACGCGTAGCCGAATTCGGTGATGAAGCGCGACCCTGGATTGAACGGCCCCAGCCCGCTGCTGCTTACACCCGTGAACTCGTCCGTCGAGAACGTCGAGAACGTCAGGCCAAGCAGCAGGCGCGCACGTTCTCCCACCAAACGGTCGGCGCCGACTCGCAAACGCCCCTCGAGGCCCGGTTTGTAATTGAGACTGTCGTTCGTGAACGGCCGATAATTCGCCTGGAACCGGACGCTCCCCGCCAGCCCGAGATTCC
>DASTHG010000453.1:0-7537 GCA_035718325.1 Gemmatimonadales bacterium
GGCAGGTTCACGCACTTCACCGATGCGGAAATCGCCGCGCTGCGGACGTACCTGGTGGCGCGGGCCCGCGGCGGGGCCAGCTGATGTGGCGGCGGATGCTGCTGGCGCTCGGGCTGGCGCTGCTGCAGCCTCTGTCCGTCTCGGCCCAGGAGCTGGCGCGCTGGCAGCGCGAGGCCGCGAACGTCACGATCATCCGTGACGATTGGGGCATTGCGCACGTTTACGGCAAGACCGACGCCGACGCAGTGTTCGGCATGGAGTACGCGCAGGCCGAGGACGATTTCAACCGCGTTGAGACCAACTACCTGAACGCCCTGGGCCGCCTGGCGGAAGCCGAAGGCGAGCACGCGGTCTACCAGGACCTGCGCCAGAGGCTGTTCATCGATCCCGACAGCCTGAAAGCGCTGTATCGCACCAGCCCCGCGTGGCTCAAGCGGCTGATGGATGCCTTCGCCGACGGCCTGAACTTCTACCTGTCCCAGCATCCGGAGGTGAAGCCGCGCGTCATCACGCGGTTCGAGCCGTGGATGGCGTTGAGCTTCACCGAAGGCAGCATCGGGGGCGACATCGAGCGCGTCGATCTGCGGCAGCTGGCGGCGTTCTACGGTGACAGCACGCCCGCGGCAGCCACCGGAGGCGACGGCGACGCTCTCCTGACGGAGCCGTCGGGGTCGAACGGTATCGCCATCGCGCCGCGGCTGACGCGCGATCATCACGCCCTCTTGTGGATCAACCCCCACACGTCGTTCTACTTCCGCTCCGAGCTGCAGATGGTGAGCCGCGAGGGTCTCGATGCCTACGGGGCGGTGACGTGGGGGCAATTCTTCATCTATCAGGGCTTCAATCGTACGGCTGGATGGATGCACACCTCGAGCGGCGTAGACAACATCGACGAGTTTCTCGAAACGATCGTGCAGCGGGGCGGGAAGACCTTCTCCAAGTACGGCAACCAGGAGCTCCCCGTCGCCACGCGCACCGTCACCGTCCGGTATCGCACGGCGGGCGGAATGGAGCGCAGGACGTTCACCGCCTATTTCACGCGACACGGCCCGATCGTCCGCAAAGTCGGCGACCACTGGGTGAGCATCAGTTTGTTGCAGCGTCCGGTCCAGCAGCTGATCCAGTCGTACAGCCGCACCAAGGCGAAGGACTACGCCGCGTTCCGGCGCATCATGGAGCTGCACACCAACTCGTCGAACAACACCGTCTTCGCCGACGCGTCCGGGAACATCGCGTACTTCCACTCCAACTACATCCCGCGGCGCGACACGGCGTTCGATTGGACCACGCCCGTCGACGGCTCGAACCCCGCCACCGCCTACCATGGCGTGCTGTCGTTCGCCGAGACGCCCAATGTGCTCAACCCCGCGAGCGGCTGGCTCTACAATTCGAACAACTGGCCCTGGTCGGCGGCGGGTCCGGACAGCCCCAAGCGCGGCGCGTTTCCGCGCTACGTGGAGACCGGGACCGAGGAGACGCCGCGCGGGCTTCACGCCCTGCGCGTGCTCAGCGATGCAAAGGACTGGACGCCACAGGCGTTGATCGGCGCGGCGTTCGACGGCTACCTCCCCGCGTTCGCGCGGATGATCCCGCCGCTCCTCGTGGCCTACGACGCGCTGCCGGCGACCGACACGCTGCGCCTGCGTCTCGCCGACCAGATCGCGAGTTTGCGCGACTGGGACTATCGCTGGGGGGCGACGTCTGTTTCCACCACGCTCGCGGTGTTCTGGGGGACAACCCTCCTGCCGCGGCTGGCGCGGGCGGCCCGTGCCGCCGGCGTGTCACCGATCACCTACGCCGCCGAGCGCGCTACGCCCGATGAACTGCTGGGCGCGCTGGTCGCCGCATCCGACTCGCTGCAGGCGGATTTCGGGGCGTGGCGCACGCCGTGGGGTGACGTCAACCGGTATCAACGCATCGACGACTCGATTGCCTCGCACTTCGACGACGCGCGGCCCAGCATTCCGGTCCCGTTCACTTCCGCCATCTGGGGCTCCCTCGCCTCCTTCGGCGCCCGGCCCTATCCCAACACGAAGAAGTGGTACGGCTCGTCCGGCAACAGCTTCGTCGCCGTCGTCGAGTTCGGCGACAGCGTCCGGGCTCGTGCGGTGACGGCAGGTGGCGCGAGCGGCCATCCCGGGTCGAAGCACTTCAACGACGAAGCCGAGCGCTACGCGAGCGGGGGATTACGGGACGTGTATTTTTACCGCCCGCAGCTGGTCGGGCACACCGAGCGCGAGTACCACCCATAGGACGCTGGGTGATTCGGGTGTAGCATCCCGAACGTCATGGTCCAAGCCCACCAGTTTCTCCAATCCCTGACGATCGTTCTCGTGGTGGCCGCGGTCACCACGGTGGTATTCCAATGGCTCCGCCAGCCGGTGGTTTTGGGGTACCTGATCGCCGGGCTGATCGTCGGCCCGCACCTGCCCATTCCGCTCGTCGCCGACCCGGACATCGTGCAGACGTTGTCGGAATTCGGCGTCATCCTCCTGATGTTCTCCATCGGGCTGGAGCTCAGCGTTCGCAAGCTCGTCGCGGTCGGACCAGTGGCCGGTCTGACGGCGCTGCTGGAGACGAGCGTGATGGTCTGGGCCGGGTTCACCACGGCGCAGCTGTTCGGCTGGAGTACGCTGCAAAGTCTGTTTACCGGAGGGATCGTCGCCATCTCCTCCACGACGATCATCGCCAAGGTGTTCGCCGAGCGGGGCGTCACGGGCAAGTCGCGGGAGCTCGTCTTCGGCATTCTGGTCGTCGAGGATTTGATCGCCGTGTTGTTGATGACGATCTTCACGGCGCTCGCCTCGGGCAGTGGCCTCGCCGCCGGCCCGCTCGTGGCGACGGTGGCACGGCTGCTCGCGTTTCTCGTCGCGATGATCGTGGGAGGCCTGCTGGTCGTGCCGCGCGCGGTGCGGGCCATCGCACGGTTGCGGCGCCGTGAGACACTGCTCGTCGCGAGCATCGGTATCTGTTTCGGGTTGGCGCTGCTGGCGCACGCCCTCGGGTATTCGGTGGCATTGGGCGCGTTTCTCGCGGGCTCCCTGGTCGCCGAATCGGGCGAAGAACGGGCAGTCGCGCATCTGGTCGAGCCGGTGCGCGACATGTTCGCTGCCGTGTTCTTCGTGTCGGTGGGGATGTTGATCGACCCGGCGCTCGTCGCCCGGCACTGGCCTGCGGTGCTCGCCCTCACCGGGGTGGTGATCGTGGGCAAGATCGTCGGGGTGTCCGTCGGCGCCTTCCTGACCGGCAACGGCTTGCGCTCATCGATCCAGACCGGAATGAGCCTCTCCCAGATCGGCGAGTTCTCGTTCATCATTGCCGGGCTGGGGGTGGCGCTGCACGCCACGGATTCGTTCCTCTATCCGGTGGCCATTACCGTGTCGGCCGTGACGACGCTCGTCACGCCATGGCTGATTCACGCCGCCGAGCCGTTCGCGAGCTGGATGGATCGCAGGCTGCCGCGGCCGTTGCAGACCTTCGCAGCGCTTTACGGCAGCTGGCTCGAAGCACTGCGGTCGACTCCCAAACGTCCAACCACCGCGGGCGAAATTCGCCGCGTGTTGCGGCTGCTGCTGCTCGACGCCGCGGTGCTCGCATTCCTGATCGTGGGAACCGCCGGCTCGCTCGCCACGCTCACGCGCCTGGCGGAACAGCGACTTGGCCTGAGCGCGGTCGTCGCGCGTTCGGCGATCGTCGCGGTGGCGGTCGTCCTTGCCGCCCCGTTCTGTGTGGGCGTGGTGCGTTCGAGCCGGCGGCTGGGGATGACGCTCGCCCGAGTCGCGCTTCCCAAGGAACGGCGGCGTCGGGTCGACTTCGCCGCCGCTCCGCGGCGCACACTCGTGGCGACGCTGCAGCTGGCTGGAGTGCTCCTCGTCGGAGCACCGCTGCTCGCCTTGACGCAGCCGTTCCTGCCGCTGCTGGCAAGCGTCGTGCTCTTCGCGCTGGTCTTGGCGGGGTTATGGATCGGATTCTGGCGCAGCGCCACGAATCTCCAGGGCCACGTCCGTGCCGGCGCGCAGGTCGTGCTCGATGCCCTGACGGCCCAGACACGCCACGCGCCGGAGCCGGCTGTGGGGCGCACGTTCGCCGATGTCCACGAGTTCTTGCCGGGACTGGGAGCGCTCGCCGCAGTCGCCCTCGAACCGGCCAGCACGTCGGTTGGGAAGACCCTGGCGCAGCTGAAGCTGCGGGGACGGACCGGCGCGACGGTGCTCGCGCTCACGCGGGCGGGAGGTGGCGTGATCGTCCCGACCGCCAACGAGCGGCTGCAGGCGGGAGACGTGCTCGCGCTGGCGGGGACCCACGAGGCCATCGCCGCCGCCACGGCGATGCTGGATGGCCGAAACGAAGCGCCGACTGGCGCGTAGGGGTTCGCACCATGACCACACCGATCGCTCCCGAGCTGCTCGCGTTGCAGGACGTGCTCGCCGGTCGCTACTCGATCGAGCGCGAGCTGGGTCGCGGCGGCATGGGACTCGTGCTGCTGGCGCGGGACGTGGCGCTCGATCGTCCGGTGGCGATCAAGCTGTTGCCACCGACGCTCGCGGCCCAAGCCGAGGCGCGCGAGCAGTTTCTGCAGGAGGCGCGCACCGCGGCCGGCTTGTCGCACCCCAACATCGTCCCGATCCATCTCGTCGAGGCGCACGGCGATCTCGTGTTCTTCGTCATGGGTTACGTAGACGGTGAAACGCTGCGCGAGCGGGTCGAGCGATCGGGGCCACTCACTCCGCGGTTGACGATGAAGATCACCCAGGAAGTCGCCTGGGCACTCGCCTACGCCCATCAGCGGGGGGTGATTCACCGCGATGTGAAGCCCGACAACATCATGATCGAGCGGGCGACCGATCGGGCCATGGTCACCGACTTCGGCATCGCCGTCGGTATGCGCGACGCCGGCCAGCCCGGGGGTCTGGTCATCGGCACGGCCCGATACATGAGCCCCGAACAGGCGTGTGGGGAACCGGTCGACGGGCGCAGCGATCTGTACTCGCTGGGAGCGACGGCATTCTTCGCCCTGACGGGCCGGGCGCCCTTCGAAGCCGCGAACCTGCCGGCCATCCTGTTGCGTCAGGTCTCCGAGCCCGCACCGGCGGTGGACACGATCCGCCCCGAGGTGCCCGGCAAGCTCGCGGCGTTGATCGATCGCTGTCTTCAGAAAAAGCCCGGTGATCGCTTCCAATCGGGAGACGACCTGGCGCGGGTGGTGGGAGAAGCGCGTGGGCGGGAGTTCCGCGCGCCGCCGATTGTGCGCGCGTTCATTCGCAACGCCCAGGTCTCCACCATGGTGTTCCTGGCGCTCGCACTGGCGAATCAGACCGTGACCGCGGGCAAAGGCGGCGTGTCGATCTCGTTCGGCGGCCCCGGCATCATCGGCATCGTGCTCTTCTGCCAGCTGGTGGCGGTCGCCCGCCACCTCCTGCGGGAGGGATACACCTTCGAAGACATTCGCGCGGCGCTGCTCGCCGAATCGCAGGTACAGGCCGAAGAGGCCGACGTCATCAAGCAGCGCAAGATCCTGCGGCGTCTCAATTCGCTGTGGTACAGGCTGTGGGCCGGAAGAGTGGGGCGGTTGTTTTTCCGCGCGTCGGGGTGGGGACTCCACGCGGCCGCTCAGCCGGCGCTGGCGGGCGTCGAGGCCACCGAGCTCGTCCTCGGTCGTTCTGCGCTCTCCGCGTATCGCGCGCTGCCCGAAGCGACGCAGCGTCAACTCCGCGACGTGCCGCGCGTCGTCACGGAGCTCGAGGCCGCGGCGGAAGCCCTGCGGGCCCGTGGGGACACTGGCGAGCACCTGACCGAGACCGTGGCGGCGCTCGAGCGCCTGCGGCTCGCGCTCATCAAGGCGCAGGCCGGCACCGGGTCGACCCCGGATCTGACGGAGGCGCTCGAGCGGGCGCGCGACGTCGGCGCCCTCATCGACCACCGGATCGACGCCGAGCGCGAGGTGAACGACTTGCTGGGAGTAAAGCAGTTGCGGGGGTAGGAGGCGCGGGTGAATATGGATCCCATGCATCCGCTCCGAGCGATCGTCCCCTGGCTCGTTCTTGCCGCGCCGATCGCGGCGCAGCAGCCGGTATCACCTCCAGTGTTCACCTTCCAGGAAGTGATGGTCCCGGTTCGCGACGGCGTCCACCTCCAGACGGTCATCCTGGCGCCGGCCAACCAGACGGGCCCGCTGCCGATTCTGTTCCGCCGCACCCCCTACGGCGTACCCGACGCGGCGCCGACGGCAATCCCGCCGAGTCTCAAGGAGCTGATGCAGGACGGGTACATCTTCGTGATCCAAAACCTGCGCGGCCGGTTCAAGTCGGAAGGGACCTTCAAGCTCACGTCGCAGGTCGACCTCACCGATACAACGGCCACCAACGAAACCACCGACGCGTACGACAGCATCGACTGGCTGGTGCGGCACGTCCCCAATACCAACGGCAAGGTCGGCATGTTCGGGGTGTCGTACGACGGGATGACGACGGCGATGGCGCTGCTCCATCCGCACCCGGCGCTCGCGGCGATGAGCGAGCAGGCCTCGCCCGCCGACGAGTGGATGAACGACGACGACCATCGCTACGGAGCCCTGCGCGAGAGCTACGCGTTCGAGTACGCCGTACTCGAGGAATCGGACAAGAACAAGAACACGCACTTCGACTTCGATCAGTACGACACCTATGCCTGGTACCTGTCGCTCGGGCCGCTATCGAACATCAATGCCCGGTTCCTCCACGGCTCGATCCGGTATTGGAACGCGATGGTGGCGCATCCCGACTACGACGACTACTGGAAGAAGGAAGCCTGGGTGCGCCAGCTGCACGCGTCCACGGTCCCCAATCTCAACGTCGCCGGATTCTGGGATCAGGAGGACCCGTGGGGGCCGTGGCAGATCTTCCGCCACGCCGCCGAGCGGGATCCCGACCATACGAACTTCATCGTGGCGGGGCCGTGGTACCACGGCGAGTGGCGCGCGCCGCGGGGTGACAGCATCGGGATCGTGACCTTCGGCGGTCACGAAACGGCGCGCGAGTATCGCGAGACGATCGAGGCGCCGTTCTTCCGCTACTATCTGCACGGGCAGGGCACGAAGCCGGCGTGGGTCGCGAGCACGTTCGAGACCGGCGCCAACCGCTGGCGCACGTATGACGCGTGGCCGCCGCGCGAGGCGCAGCCGACGAATCTCTACCTCCACGCCGACGGGACGCTTTCCTTCAGCGCGCCCGCAGGGACCGGATATCGCGAATACGTCTCCGATCCGGCGAACCCGGTGCCGTACCGGCAGCGCCCCATTTCTCCGACCTATCCGGGAGGCGACTGGCGCACGTGGGAGGTCGCGGATCAACGGTTCGTCGAGGATCGTCCCGACGTGCTCTCGTGGGTGAGCGCTCCGCTCGAGCACGACGTGACGGTAACGGGGGAAATCGCGGCCGATGTGTTCTTCTCGACCAGCGGAACGGACGCCGATGTAGTGGTGAAGCTGATCGACGTCTCCCCGGACGACGCGCAGCCCCACGCGTGGGATCCCGACGCCGGGCCCGTGCCCGGGGCGTTT
>DASTHG010000454.1:0-6606 GCA_035718325.1 Gemmatimonadales bacterium
CAGCTCCTCCGAGATCACCTTGGCGGACGTGAGGACCGCGATGTCGGTGAGCATCTCCTTGCGCCGGTCGCCGAAGCCGGGGGCCTTCACCGCGCACACCTTCAGCGTGCCGCGCAGCTTGTTGACCACCAGCGTGGCCAGCGCCTCGCCCTCGATGTCTTCGGCGATGAGCAGCAGCGGCTTGCCCGACTGCGCGACCTTCTCGAGCAGCGGGAGCAGATCCTTCATCGCGGAGATCTTCTTGTCGTGCACGAGGATGTAGGCGTCTTCGAGCACCGCTTCCATCTTCTCGGGATCGGTGATGAAGTAGGGCGACAGGTAGCCGCGATCGAACTGCATCCCGTCCACCGTCTCGAGCGTCGTCTCGAGCCCGCGCGCCTCTTCGACGGTGATCACGCCGTCCTTACCGACCTTGTCCATGGCGTCGGCGATCTTGTCGCCGATTTCCTTGTCGCCGTTGGCGCTGATCGTGCCGACCTGCGCGATCTCCTTCCGGCCCTTGGTGGGCACGGAGATCTTTTTCAGCTCCTCCACAACCCCTTCGACCGCCTTGTCGATGCCGCGCTTCAAGGACATCGGGTTGGCACCCGCGGTGACGGACTTCAGGCCTTCCCGGAAGACCGCCTGCGCGAGCACGGTGGCGGTCGTCGTGCCGTCGCCGGCGAGATCGGAGGTCTTGGTCGCCACTTCTTTCACCATCTGGGCGCCCATGTTCTCGATCTCGTCCTCGAGCTCGATCTCCTTCGCCACGGTCACGCCGTCCTTCGTGACGGTCGGATTGCCGAATTTCTTGTCGATCACGACGTTGCGGCCCTTGGGACCGAGCGTGACCTTCACCGCCTCGGCCAGCTGATCGACGCCCCGCTTCAGGCGCGACCGGGCCTCCGTGTTGAATTCCAGATACTTGGCTGCCATCTCTCGTACTCCTCCGGTCTTAGCTGAGCTTCGCGATGACGTCGGCTTCCTTGATCAGAATGATCTCTTCCCCTTCGAGCTCCACCTGCGTACCACTGTACTTCCCGTACACCACCCGGTCCCCCACCTTCAGCTCCATCGGGACCTTCTCCCCCTTCTCCGTCCGGCCCGGTCCCACGGCGATCACCTCGCCCTGGATCGGCTTCTCCTTCGCCGTGTCCGGGATGTAGAGCCCGCCCTTCATCTGCGCGGTCTCTTCCATCGGCCGGATGGCGACCCGGTCAGCGAGCGGGAAGACCCTCAACTTCGTCTTCGTCGCAGTTGGCATAGCGTCCGCCTCCACCAGAAGTAGAACCATGTAAGTTGTTACAAAATATGACGAGTAGCACTCTACTGCGATGAGTGCCAAGATTTCGGAACGGGAATCTCTCCCACCTCTCCTCCGATGTCAAGAGGGAGAATCGCGGCTCCCGGCAAGCCTTTTTTTTAGGGTTGAAACGGCGGGCCATGCCTCATGCCGAGCGAGTCGAGCAGCACCTCGGCGCGCTGCGAAAGTTCGGCCGGCAGCTGTGCGACGACCGCCGTTGCCGCCCCGACGATCGCTCCGGTTCGCGTGTCCGCCAGGCGCACGTGCAGGACGGGGCCCTGCGAGTCGCCCGGCTCCCGAAACACGAAGGTCACCACCGCCGCCGTCGGGCCCGAACCACCCTTCAGTTGAGGCAGCACGACGAATCCGTGGCGCCGCAGCGCGGCGCCCAACTGCGCACTCAAGGAATCGGTGCCGGGAACGTAAAATGCATACCCGTGCAGCGACGACGGCATGTGGTAGTGGGTCGCGGGAGCGCAGGCGGCGGTCAGGAAGAGCGCAGCGACGACGCGCCTCACTGCACCAGGCGCCGCGCGCCGACCCATTTCGGGATCCAGTAGGAGCCCTCTGGATCGTTCGCGTCGAGACGTGACAGCTTCACACCGGTGGAGGAGCTGTGGATGAATTTCCCTTCTCCGACGTACATCCCCACATGCGTGACGGAGCCGCCCGCGCGTCCCGCGAACGCGAGGATGTCCCCCGGTAACAGCGAATCGACCACCAGCACGACCGGATTCCCGGCCAGCGATTGATCCCGGCTCGTGCGCGGGAGACGAATGCCGTGGCGGGCGTACGCATACTGAATCAATCCCGAGCAGTCGAAGCCGTTTTCCGCGGTACCGCCCCACTGGTAAGGACTGCCGAGCACATCGAGCGCCGTCTCGACGACATCCATCCCCCGTCCGCTCAGGATCATCAATGACGGCTGGACGGCGTCGGACCGCGGGTGATACGTCGTGGCGGATGTCGCGGCCGCCGTGGGAAGCGGCGGCGGCGCGGCGGCGGTCGCGACCGATCGTTGGGGCGATCCTCCCAGCCCGATCGTGATTCCGAGCGTCGTGCCGAATCCCTTACGCGGCACTCCCGGCCGCCAGAAGCCGTGCGGGCCGCGGTCGATGATGCGATACCGCTCCTCGAGCTCCAGACCGAAGATCCGCAGCGGCCGCCACTCGAGCCCCAGCCCCACCGTCCACAGCGCGGCCAGCGCCTGGTGCGCCGTATCGGCATCCAATCCGAGTGCGCCACTCGCCAGGCCGTACGCAGCGATCGTCGTTCCGCCACGCGGCGTCTCCAGCTCGTAGCCGATGCCGAAGAAGCTGCGCGAGGATCCGCGGCGCTCGCTCAGCGCCTGGAGGGCGACGCCATGCCGCAAGACTGAGCCGAGGGGCCGGTCGAGCCGGGCCTCGTACGTCGTCAGGTCCGAGCTCGCCCAGCTGCCGTACAGCAGGCTGAGGTCGCGTTGCTGCGCGGCCAGGGGCCCGGCACCGAAGCCGCTGGCAACGAGGGCGAGCGTGATGATCCGTTCAGTGATCCGCAACGTTCGGCAACTCCAGCGATTCACGCGGCGCCATGCGATGAGCGAGCAGGTGCGGTACGCGGCGCATGAACCGCACCCAGATCCACAGTGTTCCAAATCCGCACACCGCGGCTCCGGCCAATCCCGGCGCCACGAGCGCCAGGGGATGACGGGACTGGAGCACCACGTGCGCACCGATCCACATCCCGAAAAACGAAGCTCCCCAGGCCCAGAGCGGCGTGAGGAGCCAACCGACCACCACCAGTGCGTGCGCCAACCAGCGGGGCATCCCCGCAACGCTCACGCGCTAGTGTTCCGCCTGAGGGACCAGAGCGCCAGCGCGGTGAGCGTCACCACGTACGCTCCGCCGATCAGCACCGGCCAGGCGACCGGAATGATCGTCAGTTTCGCGATCACGGCGAGCGCTACCGCACCGAGCACCACCGGCGTCGCTATCTGCCCCAGCGAGGCCGGTCCCCGCGCGTTGCGCCCCGCTGTGAGCATGCCGCCCATCCACGCGACGAACGTGCCGAGCATCCACCAAATCGGGAGATACCACCACGTGCTCCCGCCTCCGATCGCGTCCCAGGTCCAGGGATACGCCTTGAATGGGCGCAGCAGCACGATGTCGAACGCCATGAACACCACCGTGCCCCACAACCCGACTGCCGCAGCTCCCGCGACACCTTCCGTACCCCGCGACCCTACCCATTGTCCCGGGAGGAAACTCACGAGCACGGCGGCGAGGAGCACCAGCAGCGACTCGAGCACTGTCTGGACGACGCCGGGGGAGAACAGCCTTGAGAGCGCCAGGAACGCCACGACGGACACACCGGTCGCGAGCCCGACCTTGGTGCCGCTCAAGAGGATATGACGGAAATCGGAACGGTCGGTGGCCGGCACGGCGCTAGTGGTCATCGGCACTAATTTAGCGCTCCGCCCTTACCAGCCAAGACCCAGTGCCCGGGCCGCCAGGCGCAGGCCGACGAGGGTCAGGTCCGGTTGCACGGTCTCGATCTCCTCGGTCAGCGGCGCCACGAGCGGGGCCAGGCCCCCCGTGGCGACCACATACGGCGGCTCACCGCGCGTGGGCCACTCGGCGCGAATGCGGCGGATCAGCCCGTCGACGGCGTCCACCGTTCCCCAGATCACTCCGGAGCGGATGCAGTCCTCGGTGCGGCGCCCGATCACCCGCTCGGGCGGCGTCAGCTCAGTGGCCGGCAACTTCGCCGTGCGGCGCACCAGCTCGTCGGAGGCGGTGCGGATCCCCGGCATGATAATGCCGCCGATGAAGCGGCCATCCTTCGTGATGCAGTCGAAGGTGGTAGCGGTCCCGAAGTCGACCACGATCGTGTCGCGCTCGAACAGCGTGCAGGCGGCGAGCGTGTTCACGATCCGGTCGGCGCCGACGGTGAGCGGCTCCGCGACATCCAGGGTGATCGGCAGCCGCGATTGCCCGTCCACCTGCACGGGCGGCACGCCGGTGACCGCTGTGACCGCGCCGATGACGTTCTGCGTGACCAGCGGAGCGACCGAGGCGACCACCACCGCCCGGATCCCCGACGGGGAGTGCCCCGCGTTGGTGAGATAGCTCGACAGCAGCGCGCCCCACTCATCGGGGGTGCGGGCGGCGGTCGTCGTGAGCCGCCAATGCCCCAGCAGCTGTTCCCCCTGGAACAGGCCGACCGTGGTCTCGGTATTGCCGATGTCGAGGGCGAGGAGCACCTGTCAAATATACTAGGCGGTCTCCACATGACCTTCACGGACTACGGCGACCTCCTGATCCCCTTCTACGAGAAGAGCCCCATCCGGGCGCACCCCGCGCGCGCGACCGGGCACCGGGCCTCGCAGTGCGCGGCCGTGCAGCCAGTCGCGCGTCGCGAAGGCGGCGCACTCCTGCTCCGTCAACTGCTCGGCGGCTGCTCCGAGCCGTGTGAGCGGCGGCACGAGCCGGTCCAGCACGTCGATCCGCCGCACCCCCGGGACGAGCTCCGCGAGCGCGATCGCGCTGTCCCGCACCGCTGCGGGAATCTCGTTGGTGACGTTGACCCCGAGTCCGATGGCGAGCCATTGCGGTGTCTCGCCCTGCCAGCGCCCCTCACACAGCACCCCCGCCAGCTTGCGATCGTGCACCAGGACATCGTTGGGCCATTTGAGGCGCGCGAGCGGCCGTGCGGCGAGCTCATCGACCACATCCGCGAGGACGAGCCCGGCGCGAATCGACATGATGCCGAGCGGGGCGGCACGGGGCCGCAGCAGCAGCGCAAGCCACAGCCCTCCTGGCGGCGAGTGCCAGGTGCGCCCGTCACGCCCGCGGCCGGCCGTCTGCTCGAGGGCGAGCACGACGGTGCCGGGCGGGGCACCGTCGGCAGCGATGGCGTGCACTCGGTCGAGGGTGGATCCGAGTGACGCCGTGAGCTCGCAGCGTGGCACGGCCCAGCGGCGCGCCAGCGCCGCTGGGGGTATTCCGTCGAGCGTCACCCCCGCCACAGGGCGTACACCAGCGTCAGCACGCCCACGATCCAGCAATACGGGGCGAAGGCGTAGAAGCGCCCGCGGCGCAGCATCGCCACGAGAAAGAGAATCGCGATCACGCCGCTCGTGAACGACACCAGGAAGGCGAATGTGAGTGGGCCCGCGCCGACGGTCGCGATGTCCGCCGTCATGTGTCGCCCTTCCAGGACCGCTGCGCCCCCGATCACCGGCACGGCCATGAGGAAGCTGAACTCCGCGGCCGCAGCGGGCTTCAGCTTCGCCCACAGGGCCGTGGCGACGGTCGCACCGGAACGCGAGATCGCGGGGAGAATCGCCACGGCCTGCCCCACTCCGATCCAGAATGCTCCCACCCAACCGGGGAGCTCGCGCTCGCCGGCGGGACGCCGCGTCAGCCACAGAATGATGCCGGTGACGATGAACTCGATGCCAAGCTCGACCATCGAGTGGAAGTGCGCCTCGATGTAGTCATTGAACAGCAACCCGACCACCAGCGCCGGGATCGTGGCAACGATGAGCAGGGCGGCGTACTGGATGCTCGCACGCGAGCCGGTGAGCACCCCGCGGATGATCTCCCACAGCCGGCGACCGTACACGACGAGCACCGAGCCGAGCGTCGCGACATGCAGCGCCACCTCGACGAACACGCCGGGCATCTTCACCCCGATCAGGGCTTCGGCGAGCACGAGGTGTCCCGAGCTCGACACCGGCAGAAACTCCGTCAATCCCTGGACCAACCCCAACACGAGTGCCTGCCAGTAGTTCACACCACCCTCCCGAGGACAAGTGCGCCTAGGCCGAACACCATTGCGACCTTGAGGAGCCCGCTCGCCGTCACGAAGCGCTGCCGCCGGATCGCCAGCACCGCGACGGCGACCGCAACGAGCGACAGGCTGGCGACATCCAGGTAGACGCTGCCGTACCCGGATAGAAGGGGCAGAACCAGCGCGAGAGGGAAGACGGCCAGGCAGGTCCAGCCGGCTATTCGCGTGGCGCGCGCCAGGCCCACGCGGACGGGCAGTGTGCGGCGGCCTGCAGCGCGATCCCCGGCCTCGTCTCCGAGATCCTTTACGAGCTCCCGGGACAACTGCAGCCAGGCCGCGAGGACCCAGGGGACGATTCCCGCGCCTGGTCGTCCCATGGCGAGCGCCCCGTAGAACAGCGGCAACCCTCCCACCACGGCGACCGCGATGTTTCCCGGCACACCGTGGCGCTTGAGAAGCGGCGAATAGCCCAGCATCACCGCCAGCGCGAGCAGCGCGATGAGCACCTGTCGTCCCGAAACAAGGGCCGCGGCACTCATTCCGAGCACGAT
>DASTHG010000455.1:0-4779 GCA_035718325.1 Gemmatimonadales bacterium
CGGGCAATTCCGGAGTCGGCGGCGGCGCTCCGTCCCCGCTACCTCGCCGCCCGTCGCGAGCTCGTGCGGGCGCTGGCGATCGACTCCGCGACGCTGCGCGACAGCATCGATGCCCGGGCCCTCGCCGTGATGCGTGGCACGCTTGCAGACGAGCTGACCGACAAGCCGCAGCCGCCCGAACGTGCCGCGCCGGTGGACGCGACGCGCTGTCGCTACGACGCCCGAGCGATCGCCGACACCGACTCGCTCACTGCGCGGCTGTACGACTGCTATGGCGCCGCGGCGCATGCCGTCGTGGTCGACGGGGAGTCGCTCGAGCGGCTCACCGTACTCGGCCTGCTGGGCGTTACCGCCGACACCGCGAAGCGGCGGCGGTTGTTTCTGGGATTGGACCGCGTCTGGCGCACCGTGAATGCGGGCGATGACGACGCGAGTCCGTGGCGCGAGCTGCTGCGGCGCCGGGCGCGGAGCTGGGGCAGCGGTCCCACCCCCTTCGCCCGCCGCGTGCGGGAGCTGGGCTTCGAGCCGGACACCGTCGAGCAATGGCTCGAACGGTTGCTCGAGACCTGGCGGGCGACGCTGCCCGATTCGCAACTCGAGCCGTGGGACATGTACTACGCGATGGGAGCCACCAGCCGCCGGCTCGCGGTGCGCATTCCGCGCGACACGCTGCTGCCGCTGACCGCGCGCTACTATCGCTCGCTCGGTGCCGATCTCGCGGCGCTCTCCGTCCATGACGATCTCGACCCGCGTCCCGGCAAGGATCCGGTGTCCTTCACGACGTTCGGGAGTCGTCCCGGCTGGGTAAATGGGAACTGGCGGCCGGGCGAGCCGTGGATCTTCACGTCGTACAGTGTCGGTGGATTCGATAATCTCACCGAGCTGTTGCACGAAACCGGGCACGCGATCCACATCGCCGGGATCCGCACGCGTCCCGCGTTCAGCGATTGGCCCGACGCCGATCTGTTCACCGAAGCGATCGCCGACCTGGCCGACGGCGAGGCCTACGAGGGGCGCTGGCAGCTGCGCTATCTCGGCGACTCGGCGGCACCCGCCGACAACCGGCGCGCCGCCTATTTCGGCGTGATGATGGACGCGTGCTGGTCACTGTTCGAGGCGCGGATGCAGCGTGATCCCTCGCTGGATCCCAACGCCGTGTGGACGGCGCTCACCAGCCGTTATCTGCGTATCGTCCCGCACCCCGAGTTGTCGTGGTGGGCCATGCGCGGGCAGCTGATCGACGTCCCGGGCTACCTCGTGAATTATGCCCTGGGCGCATTCGTCGCCGCGGATCTCCGCGCCCGCATCGTGCAGCTGCACGGGCCGTTTACTCTGGGAGACTCCACGTGGTACGGATTCGTGCGGGAGCACATCTACCGCTTCGGTCTGGAGCGCTCGTCGCGGCGGGTGATGGAGGACTTCCTCGGCCGACCCGTCCGGGCTGATGCCTTGCTGGCGGGTCTCAGAGGAAGTGCCGATCCAGCGCATTGAGACAACGCGTCACGTTGAACGCGGTCGCGTTGGTCATGACGACGGTCCCAACACTGGGAGCCGGATAGATCCGCATCTCGCAGTGAAACCCGCCCCCGCCGCCCTCCTTGAAGAAGAAAGGGATGCGGCCCAGGCGGCCCACGTGCCACCCCAGCGTCATCGGAATCGGTCTTCCCCGCGACGTCTGCTGCTGTGTGTAGAAGAGCGCTCGGCTCGTGGCGTCGAGAATCGCCGAGCGCGGCTGGAGCTGGTCGAGCAGAAACTTCGCGAAACCGCGCGCGCTGCCGACGAGCCCGCCGAACGCAGGCCCGTTCGGATAGTGCGGCTCGATCCGGAGCCAGCGTCCCTCGTGCGGACCGATGTACCACGGGTCAATCACGAGTCCCTTGATCAGATTCAAGATCGAATGCTTCTCGAGGTACCCGTTGGCGTGCGGCGTTCCGTCCGGAATGGCGTAGCCCAATTCCGCGGCGGTGACGCCGAGCGGTGCCAGCACCCGCTCGGCGACATACGATTCGAAACGCCGTCCTCCGGCCGCGACGCTCACGACCTCGCCCAGCAGCCAATAGCCGAGATTGGAGTAACGGAACGTCGTGCCGGGCACGGACGCGAGCTTGGGGTGCGCGGCCATCTCCGCGCCGAGGGCGCGCCGTTCGTCGAAGGCGGCGTGCTGCGACACCGGGTGCACCCAGCGCAGCGGGATGGGGTTGGGGATCCCCGAGAGATGCGCGAGCAGCTGGCGCACCGTGATGCCCTGGCCGTAGGGCGTCGGGACGTACCGTTCCACCGGGTCGTCGAGCCCCACGGCGCCCGCGGCGACGAGCTGCAGAATCGCCACCGCCGTGATCGTCTTGCTCATCGAGTACGCCATCATCGTGGTGGCGGCCGTCATGGGCGTGTTCCGGGCGAGGTCGGCCCGGCCGCCGTCGTATTCGAACAACAGTCCGCCCGGGCCCATGGCGCGGTACTGCATCCCGGGCACACGTCGCTCTACGAGCGAATCCAAGTACGGCGCGATGGCGGTCACAGTCGGCCCAATAGACGGTCCGCATCGCACTCACGCCAGTAGACCATTCGATATATGCGATTTAGCTTCGAACCCTATGATCGACGCCATCGTGCAGGCCTTGGGCGACAAGGCCGACTACTTTCTGAAGTTCTCGAATCCGAAAATCTGCAAAGACCGCTTGCACATCCCGGGCCCGGACTGGGTAGACCGGATCTTCGCGCAGTCCGACCGTACCACGCGGGTGCTCGTGAACCTGCAGCGGCTCTACGCGACGGGCCGGCTGGCCGGGACAGGGTATCTCTCGATTCTTCCGGTGGACCAGGGGATCGAGCATTCAGCGGGGGCTAGCTTCGCGAAAAACCCCGACTACTTCGATTCCGAAAACATCGTCAAGCTCGCCGTCGAAGGCGGCTGTAACGCGGTCGCGTCGACGTTCGGCGTGCTCGGCAGCGTGGCGCGGAAGTACGCGCACAAGATCCCGTTCATCGTGAAGATCAACCACAACGAGTTGATGACCTATCCCAACAAGTTCGACCAGATCCTGTTCGGGACGGTGCAGCAGGCGGTGGATATGGGCGCCGCGGCCATCGGCGCGACGATCTACTTCGGCTCGGCCGAGAGCGCGCGCCAGATCGTGGAGATCAGCCAGGCCTTCGCCGCTGCGCATCAGGCGGGACTCGCGACGATCCTGTGGTGCTACACCCGCAACAGTGCCTTCAAGAAGGACAAGGACTATCACGTATCGGCCGACCTCACCGGACAAGCCGACCACCTCGGCGTGACGATCGAGGCCGACATCGTGAAACAGAAGCTCCCGGAAAACAATGGCGGCTTCAAGGCGCTGAACATGGGCGACTCGAGCTACGGCAAGTTCGACGAGCGCATCTACACCGAGCTCGCCAGCGACCACCCCATCGACCTGTGCCGCTACCAGGTCGCCAACGGCTACATGGGACGGATCGGCCTGATCAACTCCGGCGGCGCGGCTGGGAAGAACGATCTGTCCGACGCCGTCATGACGGCCGTGATCAACAAGCGGGCAGGGGGGATGGGGCTGATCTCAGGACGGAAGACGTTCCAGAAGCCGCTGAAGGACGGCGTCGCGTTGTTCAACGCGATCCAGGATGTGTATCTCTGCAAGGAAGTTTCAGTCGCTTAGCCGTACAGAGCCCAGGAAGACGCCGAGCCGCTCAGCCGCCGAGTGGCCGCCAAGGATTGAGTTGTCAAGTGCGACCTTGCACCCGATCGAATCGGTAGCACCATGCCTCTCCCTCGAGCACGGTCTCCCCTGTTTGTCGTTTCACGGTTACCCGCAGTTGGCACACCGGTTTCGTCGCGTGCACGCTCAATACTTCCGCTTCCGCCGTGATGGTGTCGCCGATGTACACGGGCGCGGTGAACTTCCAGTTCTGACTGAGAAACACGGTGCCGGGGCCGGGCATGTCCATGGCGACGAGGGCGTGCAGCAAACCCGTCGTCAAGCCACCTTGCACGATCAGGCCGGTGAGTTTCCCGGTTGCGAGAGCAAACTCGCGATCGAAATGCAGCGGATTGCGATCGCCCGAGAGCTCGGCGTACGTCGCGACGTGATGTGCCGTGAGCTCAAGGGATCGTCGAGCTTTTTGTCCAACCGTCAAGTCCATTCGTCCTCAGGCTCCTGGCAACTCGCTCCTCGGCGTCCACCACGCGGCTCGGCGGCTCGGCGTCTTCCTGGGCGTCTAACGCCTAGGGCATTGCTTCAGACAGCGGCCTGATCCAGATATTGCGGTACCGCACCGTATGCCCGTGATCCTGCAGGGCGAGCGGCAATGAGTCCGGGTGCGCGGTGTAGGGCGGGCGCTCCTGGTGTGCCGTCGGTCCTGAGAGCTCGAAATTGTCCTGCACCAGCACGCCGTTGTGGAAGACGGTGAGGCGCGCCGGCTTCGTCGCGCGCCCTCGCGCGTCGAACCGCGGCCGGTGGAACACGATGTCGTAGCTCTGCCACTCACCGGGCGGACGGGTCGCGTTCACGAGAGGAGGAGACTGGCCGTATACCGCCGCGGCCTGGCCGTCGGGGTACGTCTTGTTGTCGTAGGAGTCGAGCACTTGCACTTCGTAGCGCCCCATCAGAAAGACACCGCTGTTGCCGCGCTCCTGGCCCTCACCGTGGGGCGGCACGGGCGCTTCCCACTCGATGTGCAGCTGGCAGTCACCGAAGCCGCGCCGCGTATGAATGAAGCCGCTGCCCGGTACGACCTCGGCGTACCCGTTCTCCACCTTCCACGGCGCGGCCTGCCCGG
>DASTHG010000456.1:0-7199 GCA_035718325.1 Gemmatimonadales bacterium
AGACGGCGGTGCGCGCGCGGGTCGACCGCTTCGCCGATTCGAGCGTCGCGCCGGTACGGGCGCGGGTGGCGCAGGCGAAGACGCAAGCCGCCACACAGATCGGCCAGGCGCGTCAGGCGATCGAGGCGGCACAGCAGCGGCTCGAGCAACAACTGAAGAGGGTCACGGGAGGGATTCGAATCCCGTAGCACTCAGGCGCGTCTCCTGATCCGCACCGGAGTCTCGAGAAACCTTCCGAAGCGCTGCGCGGCGCGCTGAATCAGCTCGTGCTCACGTGCCGTCAGCGGCACGCGCAGCCGCAGCTCGATCTCCACGACTTCGCCGAGCGTGCGCCGCCAGCCGCCGACGATCTGGCCGTCGACCACGACGACGTGTCCGATGAGCCCGTCAACCTTCTGGCGCGGATGGGCTTTGAGCAGCCGCTCGGCGATTGCCGAGCGATCGCGGAAGCCGACGACGTACTCGTCGAAGTTGGGCAGCAAATGGGCCACGCGCGGCGCCCGCCGCGACTGTCGTGACGGGTCGTGCCAGTAGGTGCGTCCCTCGGCGGTGAAGCGCTGCAGGGCGGTCCCGGCGGCCGCCGCACCGCGCGTCGCGTCGGCGACCGTCAGACCAGACCACCACGCGAAATCCTGGAGCGTCGCCGGTCCGCGTGTCCGGAAGTAGCGCTGAATCAAGTCGACCAGTGCCGCGTCCGAATCTCTGGGCGGCGACGCAGGGACGCGCTCGTCGAACAGCGCGTAGGTAAACTGGTTGCCGCGCCGCGGCCCACTGATGATGACGCGGTCGAGCTCCGCGCGCATCAACAGCTGTCCCACGTGTTGTCCCGTCGGCGCCCGCACCCCGGCGCGCCGCAAGAGCACCTCCAGCTCGGAACGGGTGCGTTGCCTGCCGTCTTGCAGTGCTCGTTCGAGGACGCGGTTGCTCTTGCGTAACACGGATGGCGCGAGCCCGTGCAACCGCTCGTGATAGGCCTGGCTGGCACGGATGCGCGGCGCCGTGAGCTCCAACATCCAGCGCGCGTCTTTGGGCGAGACAAAGTGCCAGGTCGGGCGCAGCACGTGCGTGCGCAGGATCGCCCCGCGCGCGAACGCGCGCTCGACGTCGGCGTCGCGCAGTCCTGGAGTACGCTGCGCCAGCGCCCATTTCGCGCTGCCGTAGTCCTGTGACTGCACGGCGCCGAGGGTGCGCACGACATCCGTCGCCGAGCGCAGGGTCGGCCGCGACAGGAACTGGTGGGCCCAACGCTCGGGGGCGATGGTGTTCACTTGACTCCACGAGTGGTCGGGGCTCAAATAGTTGAATGGCGACGCGAACCCGCGCAACCCTCTCCCGCCTCACCCGGCGCGCGACGCGTGGCGCCGGTGCCGCGTCCGGCAGTGGCGCGCCGCCGAGCGTCGTGAGCTCCGAAAGCGGCCGCACCTATCGTTTGGAGCGGCTGGTCGGAAAGGGAGGGTTCGGCGAAGTCCACTTGGCGACTCCCGATCCGCGCGGCGGCTTGCCCGCCCAGGTGTGCGTCAAGATCACGGAGCGTCTCACCCCGTGGCTCCGTGAAGCGTATTTCGCCGAGCTGTTGGGGCGCGAGCCCCGCGCGCTGCGGATTCACGACCGCTTCGTGATCACGCGCGGCGGGCCGACACGCTACTGCCTCGCCATGGAGTACGCCGAGCACGGCGACCTCGGCGCTTGGCTCACCACGGCGGGCCCGCAGTCGGAGCGGTTCGTGCGTCGGGAGATCGCGGGGATCCTGGCAGTGCTCGATGTGCTGCACCGCGGCCAGGCGCTGCACCGTGACCTGACGCCGTTCAACGTTTTCGTGTGCGAGGATGAGCACCTGAAGCTCGGCGACTTCGGTATCGCGACGCACCAGCTCAGTCACCGCGGCGTCACCGCCGATGCGTTCAACCTGTTCAACGTGCCGAACGAGATCGCGTGGGGCAGGGTGCGGCGCTGGCAGCAGCGCGACGATATCTACCAGATCGGATTGATCGCCGTCATGCTGTTGCGGGGCGACATCAGCGGCGTGATCCGCAGCAAGGACGTGCGCACGCTGCCCTGCAGCGATCATCTGAAGGAAGTGATTCATCGCTGCCTCGGCGTCCGCGGCAAGCGCTACGAGTCCGCGGGCGAGCTGATCACGGCGCTGCAGCATGCGCGCACTGCGCCGCAGCTCGGGCGGGTGAAGGATCTGCGCGGCAAGCGGGTGTCGTTCACGGGGTTCCTGAGCCGGCCGCGGCGCGAGGCGGTCGCCGCCGCCAAGCGGGCGGGAGCGACGGTGCAGTCCGCCCCGGGGCGTGCGACCGACGTGCTGGTGCGCGGGCGGCCCAACGCCCTCCAGATCGCCGGCTCGGGCGGCGGCCTGAAGCTGATGGAGATCCGGCGCCTGGCCGCCCGGGGACACGTCGTGACCATCATCGGCGAGCGCCAGTTCTGGCGGCTCGTGCAGCGAACTCGCTCCAGAAAGAAAGGCCGCGGGAAATGACCGGGACATCGCCTGCCGTCGTCGTGGGGCTGGTCACCCGTATGCTGCGCGAGTGTTTCGAAGGAGCCCCGGGGCCCTGGACCTATTTCACCGACACCTCCGTCGGGACCGGTGTCTTCAGCACCATCGACGCGTTGACCGCGGCGCAGGCGTCGCACGCGGGAGGCCCGGGCCACACCACGATCGCGGGTCACGTGCACCACCTGGACGCGAGCGTCACGCTCACGACGCGAGCGTTGCGCGGTGAAACCGCTTCGCGCGATCGCAGCCGCAGCTGGACGGTGACGGCGGTGGACGATGCGGCATGGGCGACCCTGCGGGCGTCGTTGCGGCGCGCGTACGAAGAGCTGATCGTGGCGGTGGGGATGCGGAGCAGCTGGGATGAAGACGCCATCGGCACGGCGTTCGGCGCGATCGCCCACACCGCGTACCATCTCGGTGCAATCCGGCAACGGTTGCCGTCATAGGAGGAGAGTCGACCATTTTGGGATGAGGCCCGGAACTTGCGGTGCCTGCAGGGCACTGCTGGTCCCGTTCGATACCGTTTCCCGCATCGCGAAGCGTGCTTTCTCGTCTGGAGGTGTTGCGATGAAACGTCTGCTCCTGGCGGCAGCCACGGCCGGCCTGTGGCTCGCCGCCTGCTCGCGCGAACCCACCGCACCCAACGCGCCGATCACGAGGGCGCAGGCCACGCCGGAGATGCTGCGCTTCGAGAGCGAGCACCCGCACGCGCACATCATGCTGCCGAAGGGTTTCGTGCGAGCCGCGGCGCGACGCTCGTCCACGGGAATCAATTACCACGGTGGACCGCTCTTCATCGGTCAAACGCGTATCGTCGCCATCTATTGGTCCGGGGCGACGATCTACAACAACGGTCCGACGCCGGGAACGACCGGCACCGGCAGCCAGGACGCCTCGCTCATCGGCTCGTTCCTCAGGGCCCTCGGCGGCTCGCCGTACTTCAACATCAATTCCACCTATTTCGACGGCACCGGGGCGAACGTGCACAACGTCGTCTCGTATACGGGCTTCTGGGCCGCGAACACGAACGTTCCTGCCTCGGGGCAAACGGTCTCTGATGCGGCCGTGCAGGCGCAAATCGTCGCCGGACTCAACTCGGGAGCGATCACCTTCGACAACTCCACCCTCTACGTCGTGTTCAGCGGGCCCGGAGTGAACCTTGGCGGCGGATTCGGCTCGCAGTACTGCGCCTATCACGGGCACTTCAGCTCGAACGGCCGGGACGTGAAATACGCCGTGATGCCGCACGACGCCGATTTCGTCAGCGGGTGCACGGCGTTGGCGGGCTCGCCCAACGGTGATTTTGCAGCCGACGCGGAGGTGAATACCTTGGCGCACGAAACGGAAGAGACGACGACCGACGAAGACCTGAACGCCTGGTTCGACCGGCGCGGCGAGGAGAACGCCGATAAGTGCGCCTGGACGTTCGGCCAGACGTACACGACGTCCAACGGATCCGTCGCCAACATGAACCTCGCCGGAAACGACTATCTCGTGCAGCGCAACTGGGTGAACAGCGGCAACGGCGGCTGCCTGGTGCACCTCCCCTAGACTAGGCTCCTCCTAGCGGCATGCATGCGTGTAACTTCCTCGCATGGATGCGCGCAGCGCCGATCTCGGTGCCCTGAAAATCGACCGCACCACACCGCCCGCCCCCCAGGGTGGGCGGGGCGGGCGGTGGCTGCTGATCGGCGCACAGGCCCTCATCGTCCTGGTGGTCGGTGCGTGGCTCGTGTCCCGCTCGATCGGCGGCGCCGTCCCCGTGCGGCTCGTCCCCGCCGTGTTGATCTCGCCCGCCCAGGCTTCAACGGTGGTGATCGCGAGCGGCTACGTCGTGGCCCAGCGCAAGGCCGCCGTGGCCTCCAAGGGAACGGGCCGCCTCGTGTACCTCGGCGTGGTCGAAGGGGACCGGGTGAAGGCGGGCCAGGTCATCGCTCGCATCGAGGACTCCGACGTGCGCGCTCAGGTGGCGCAGGCGGAGGCAAACGTCCGGCTCGGCGTCGCCGACCTGCAGGACGCGCAGCGCTCGATGGAACGCGAAAAGCAGCTGCTCGACTCGAACCTCAGCACTCAGGCGGCCTACGACGCAGCGGAGGCCCGGTACCGCCGGGTGGTCGCCACGATCGATGTCGCCAAGGCGAGCCTCGGCGCCGCCCAGGTTGCGCTCGAGAATACCGTGATCCGCGCCCCGTTCGACGGCACGGTACTCACCAAGAACGCCGACGTGGGCGAGATGGTGGCGCCGCTCGCCGGCAGCGCGCTCTCCAAGGCGGCCGTGGTCACGCTCGCCGATCTGCATTCGCTGCAGGTCGAGGTCGACGTGTCCGAGACGAGTATCGAGCAGGTGGACGTGGGCCAGCCGTGCGAGATCGTGCTCGACGCCTATCCCGACGTACGCTATCCCGGGAGTGTGGCGAAGGTCGTGCCGACGGCCGACCGCGCCAAAGCCACGGTGCAGGTGAAGGTCGCGTTCAACCGGTACGATGCGCGCGTATTGCCGGAAATGAGCGCCAAGGTTCACTTTCTGCCGCGCGCCGACGCCGCCGCGAAGACCGATACGACGCCGCTGCTCACCATCCCGGCCGCCGCGGTCGCGTTGCGCAGCGGGCACAGCGTGGTGTATACGGTGACGGCGAACCACGCGGTGGAGGTTCCGGTGGTCGTCGGCCGGAGAGTGGGGCAGGGCGTTGCGGTGTTGCAGGGCCTGGCCGTCGGCACGCAGGTGGTCGACAGCGTGAGCGACCGGCTACAGCGCGGCGTCAAAGTCAAAGCACCTTGAACGAGGATGGACCAGTGGCGGGACCAATCGTCCAGATCCGCGGTGTGTCCAAGTCGTACCGGCGTGACAGCAATGCCGTGCCGGTGCTCGAAAACATTTCGCTCGACGTCCCCGAGGGTGAATTCCTGGGGTTGATGGGACCATCGGGCTCGGGTAAAACGACGCTCCTCAACCTGATCGCCGGGATCGACCGGCCCGACTCGGGGAGCGTGACGGTCGCGGGCACCGACGTCGCGCAGCTGTCCGAGTCGCAGCTCGCCAAGTGGCGCTCGACGCACATCGGGTTCGTCTTCCAGTTCTACAACCTGATCCCCGTGCTGACCGCCTATGAAAACGTGGAACTGCCGTTGTTGCTCGCCCCACTCTCCAAGGCGCAGCGCAAAGAACACGTGCAGACCGCGCTCGCGCTTGTAGGTCTGGGCGACCGTATGAACCATTACCCTCGCCAGCTCTCGGGCGGTCAGGAGCAGCGGGTCGCGATCGCGCGGGCGCTGGCCGCCGACCCCACGATTCTCGTCGCCGACGAGCCGACGGGGGACCTGGACCGCAAGTCGGCGGACGAAGTGCTGACGTTGCTCGACCGGCTCAACAAGGAATTCAAGAAGACGATCGTGATGGTGACGCACGATCCGCACGCCGCCGAGCGAGCGCACACCGTCCGGCATCTCGACAAGGGCCTGCTGCAGTAGGGGGGTGCCATGAAAATCCTCTCGATCATTTTCCGGAACGCGTTCCGGCACCGGCTGCGCTCGATTCTGACGATTGCCGGCATCGCCACGGCCGTGATGGCGTTCGGCCTGCTGCGGACCGTCATCGGGGCCTGGAACGCCGGCGTCAAGAACGCCAACGTCAACCGCATGATCGTGCGCAACCGGGTCTCGTTCATCTTTCCGTTACCGATCACCGACCTGCAGCAGCTGCAGCGGACCGCGGGGGTGAACGGAGTGTCGTGGGCCAACTGGTTCGGCGGCGTCTACGGCAACAGCAACGATTTCAAGAACTTCTGGCCACGACTCGCGGTAGACCCAGCGACGTATTTCAACCTGTATCCGGAGTTCATCGTTCCGCCCGATCAGCTCGCGGCGTTCCAGCGTGAGCGCAATTCCTGCATCATCGGCCGCAAGCTGGCCGCGGAGAAGGGATTCAAGCTGGGGGACGTGATCACGATGGATGGCGACATCTATCCGGGACGGTGGGAATTCGTCGTGCGCGGGATCTATACGGGTAAGGAGCCGACGACCGATGAGAAGCAGCAGTTCTTCCAATGGGACTACCTGAACGAGCAGGTGAAGCAACGCGAGCCCGGTCGCAACGTGGAGGCCGGGTGGTACATCCTGAAGGTCGCCGACGCCGGCCAGATGCCGACCGTCTCGGCCACGATCGACACGACGTTCACCAACTCTCAGGCACCCACCAAGACCGAGAGCGAGAAGGCGTTTCAGCAGGGATTCGTGTCGATGTCGAGCACGATCATCACGTCGTTGCAGGTGGTCTCGTTCGTGATCATCGGGATCATCCTGCTGGTGCTCGCCAACACCATCGTGATGGCGGTGCGGGAGCGCACGCGCGAGTACGCGATTCTGAAGACCTTAGGCTTCACCGGCCGTCACATCGCGACGTTCATTCTCGGCGAAGCACTCGTCATCGGCATTGCCGGCGGCGTTCTCGGCCTGCTGCTGATGTATCCGATGGTTCAGGGCGTCAAACAGGGGTTCTCCGCCTTCTTCCCGGTGATCGGAGTCTCGGTGTTCACCGCCGTGCTCGTGCTCGGCGTGGCGGCGCTCAGCGGGCTCGCCGCCGCGGCGCTGCCCGCCATCCGCGCGGTGCGGCTCCCGATCGTCGCCGGTCTGCGGACCATCGGATAGCCGATGAAAATCCCGTTCTCCTACATCTGGCGCAGTCTCTGGGCGCGGCGGC
>DASTHG010000457.1:0-9923 GCA_035718325.1 Gemmatimonadales bacterium
GCACGCAGCAGTTCTCGGCCTACGGCAAGACCGGCGCCGGTGACTCGATCGCCGTCGGGGTGAACTATTCCGCGACCGGCGGGACGATCACGGCCGCGGGACTCTATACGGCCGGACAGACCGCCGGCTCGTTCCAGGTGATCGCCATCGATACCAGCGGCAAGTACGCCGATACGGCGATCGTGTCGATCGTGTCGTCGACCGGCGGCATCGTATTCGTGGGCGCCGGCGACATCTCCGATTGCGGCAACGACAACGACGAGGCGACGGCCAAGCTGCTCGACGTCATCCCGGGCACCGTGTTTACGCTCGGTGACAACGTCTACTCCAGCGGCACCGACGCCCAATACGCGCAGTGCTTCGACCCGACGTGGGGCCGCCACAAGGCGCGCACCAAGCCGTCGCCGGGCAACCACGATTACAACACCAGCGGCGCGACCGGCTACTACAACTACTGGGGCGCGCTCGCCGGGCCCGCGGGGCGCGGCTACTACAGCGTCGACCTGGGTGACTGGCACATCATCTCGCTGAACAGCGAGGTGTCGATGAGCGCGGGCGGCGCCGAGGAAACGTGGCTGCGTGCCGATCTCCAGGCCAACACGAAGCAGTGCATCCTCGCCTACTGGCATAAGCCGCGCTTCTCGAGCGGCACGAATCACGGCAGCCTGTCTTCCGCGCAGCCACTGTGGCAGGCGCTGTACGACTTCCACGCCACGCTGATCCTCAACGGCCACGAGCACAACTACGAGCGCTTCGCGCCGCAGACCCCCACGGGCGCGGCGGACCCGACGAACGGGATCCGTGAGTTCGTCGCGGGCACCGGCGGTGAGAGTCACTACAACGATGAAGGCACACCGCTGCCCAACAGCGAGGTCTTCAACGGGACGACGTACGGCGTGCTCAAGCTCACTCTCGGATCGGGGACCTACAGCTGGCAATTCATCCCGATCGCGGGACAGACGTTCACCGATACCGGCACGGGCACGTGCCGCTAAGCCAAGGAGCTGCGCTCATGATCCGGATTCCGGGAGTAGCGCACCGCCCCTTGGCCTGGGGAGGCGTGCTGAGCCTGATCGCGATGCTGGCGGCGTGCTCGAGCGAGAAGCCGACATCGTCGAGTGGTGGCGGCGGAACGCTCGGCAACCCGAGCGCCGTCGCGAGCGTCACGATCACCCCGAAGAATGTGGCCCTGGCCCCCAACGCGACGCAGGCGTTTCAGGCCGTCGCGCTCACGGCGGCCGGGGACACGGCACCAAACACCCTGACCTGGCAGCTCGTGGGGAAGGGAACGCTGGTCGATACCAGCACGACGGGCGGCAGTCACGCCAGTCATTATCAGGCCGCGGACAGCGGGCAGTCGTTGTTGATTGCGACGGTCAGCACCCTGGCCGATACCGCGTTCATCAATGTCACGAGCCAACCCGTCGCGTCGATCGTGGTCGCGCCGGCTGATGCGAGTGTCGCGGCCGGCGCCACGGTCCAGCTGCAGGCGACGGTCAAGGACGCGAACGGCGCCACGCTCACCGGACGCAAGATCACCTGGTCCTCGAGCGCAGGCACGATCGCCACGGTGAACGGCTCCGGGCTGGTGTCCGGCGTCGCCGCCGGCAGCGCCACAGTCACGGCGACGTGCGAAGGCAAGACAGCGTCGGCGGCCATTACGGTGACCGGAGGGGCGCCGCCGCCGCCACCGCCGCCGCCACCACCACCGCCGCCGCCCACCGGCGGATGCCCCGGTGCCTGGCCGACCGCGGTGTATTCGCGGATGCCGTTGTCCACCGGACAGGCGTTCTACGTGTCCGCGAGCAGCGGTTCCGATAACAACCCGGGCACGATCGATCAGCCGTGGCAGACGCTGCAGAAGGCGTTTGACGCGCTGCAGCCCGGCCAGATCGCCTACCTACGCGCCGGAACGTATGGAAGCTTCTGCTCGGCCTTTACGTTCGGCCACGCCGGGACGCTTGCGGCGCCGATCACCGTCCAGGGGTATCCCGGCGAGGTGGCCATTCTGCACGGTCAGATCCGCATCGACGGTTCGTATTTCCGTCTTTCGAACATCGTCGCCGAAGGACCGACATGTGGTACCTGGGGTGCCTCGTCGCAGCAGGGCGAGAACATGATCCTCATGACGCCCGGGCTGACGCACCACGTGGAGGTGTCGAACTCCGAAGTGTTCCACGACGGATGGCATGCCGGAATTTCCGCCGGCGGCGACGACATCTGGATTCTCAACAACTACATCCACGACAACGGGGGCTTCAACGACCCCGGCCAGCTCAATACATCCCACGGCATCTACTATCATGATGGAACGCGGGGGGTCGTGGCGAACAATATTCTGGAGCACAACCGCGCCAAGGGGCTGTCGGCGCGGTTCAGCGCCAACCACATCCTCGTGATCAACAACACGGTGGTGGGGAACGGCCGCTCCGGTCTCGACATCGCGGAGAACACGAACAACTGGCTGTTCGCCAACAACGTCGTGATGAACAACGGGAACGTGAACGACGGAGTGGGCATCAACACGGGCGGATCGGCCGGTGGCGCCACGAACATCGAGATCAACAACATCTTCTGGAACAACGGCAGCTCGGGCTCGAGCAACTGGGATTCGAACGCGACGGTCACCAACAACGTCGTCGCCGACCCGCTGCTCGTGAATCCGGCGAGCTCGGTGCCGTCGACCACGCACCAGGGCTACTCCAACGACTACCACCTGAAGTCGGGAAGCCCCGCGATCGACTTCGCGTCGGTCGTGTACGCCCTGCCGTTCGACATCGGTGGCGTGTGCCGGCCGAAAGGGAGCGGGCCTGATGCAGGAGCAGTGGAACAGCAGTAGCTGACAGCCAGGCGTGTTGCGCACATCCTACACCCGGTAGCCGGGTCGCGGCGAATTGCGCCGCAAGTGCGAGGCACGACAGATGCAACAGAGCCCCCCGGTAGGCAGTATCATCGGCCGGGGGGCTTCTGTCATGTACCCTCCCTGTTCGTGTGACCACCCCCAATGCGTCGCAGTCTCTCATAAATGAAGAAGGAGAGTAGGGCATGCGTCTGATGTACCGCACGCTCCTCGCAGCCGCGCTCGTCGGTTGTGCCCATTCGGATTCGGGCCTGGGCCCGCCGCCCGCTCCCAAGCCCCCGCCGGGGACACGCGTGGGCTATTACGTGGAAGCGCCGCCCTACGGGACCAGCGCCGGCAACGGGACCGACTCCGCGCCCTGGGACCTCGTCACGGCGCTCGCCGGCGGCCACGGTCACACCCTCCAGGCCGGTGACACCGTCTGGCTGCGCGTCGGGACCTACAGCGGCAGCTTCCAGACCTCCCTCAGCGGACAGCCGGGCACGCCGATCGTGTTTCGCGGGTATCCCGGCGAGCGCGCCACGATCAACGGCTCGCTCGCGGCCCAGGGGTCGGACCTCACGTTCTGGGGGTTCGAGATCCTGCAGACGAATCCGCTCACGATCGTCGACCGCGTGCTCGAGGCCAACACCGTGAACGGCCGGTTCGTGAATCTGGTGCTGCACGATGCCGGGTTTTCCGGCGTCAGTATGGCGGCGGGATCGGGCAGTGGTGTGGAGTTGTACGGCTGCATCATCTACAACAACGGCTTCCGCAACAACATCGATCACGGGATCTACGCGCACAACAGCACCACCGGCACCAAGTACATCACCGACAACGTATTCTTCAACAACTTCGCTCGCGGCATTCAGATTTACGAGGGCGGCGACTCGGTGATCCGCAATTTCGACGTCGAGGGGAACATCTCCTTCAACAATGGGACGATCGCGGGGGGACAATCGAGCGAGATCAACCTTCTGATCAGCGCTCCCGCGGTGACGAGCGGAATGGTGGCGAAGGGCAATCTGCTCTACTTCTCCCCCGGCACCGACGGCGTGCAGCTGCGGCTCGGCAATTACGACATCACCGACAGCGCCAAGTACAACCAGAGCATCGATCTCGAGGGCAATTACGCCGCCGGCGGGAACATCGCGTTGGAAATGCAGTACCAGTGGGCGCAAGCGACGATCCTCAACAACACGTTTTTCGGTACGTCGGCGACGGATGTCGTTCATACCGGCGGCCCCACGCCGAACCTGTATCAGTGGTCCGGAAACGTGTACTACCGGGATCCCACGGCGACGGCGTGGCAGCACGATACGACGAGCTACGACTTCAACGGCTGGAAAACGGCGACGGGGTTGGGGGCTGGGGATAACGCGGTCACCGGGACGCCCGGTGCGAACTGGGTGTTCATCCGCCCCAACAAGTACGAGAGCGGGCGCGGCTTCGTCGTGATCTACAACTTCGCAGCCCAGAATCCCGTGGGCGTCGACATCTCCGGGATCGTGCCGACCGGCCACCACTACGAGGTGCGCAATGTGCAGAACGTCTACGGCACGGCGATCGCCGCGGGCACGTATAACGGCGGCGCGGTCGCTATTCCGATGAACGGCGTGGCCCCCCCGAAGCCCATTGGCCGCACGGCGCCAAGTTCGGCACCGCGCACGGGTCCCAATTTCGATGTCTTCCTCGTCACGAGTACACCCTGACATGTGTGTGACGGCCTCGCTCGCGCTGCTCGTGTGGGGTCTCGGGTGCGGGCCTTCGCACCCCGCCCGGCAGCAAGCGAGGACTCCCACCCGCGCCGGATACTACGTGGCTCCCGCCGGCACGCCCGCAGGCAATGGATCGGCGCAGCGGCCGTGGGATTTGCAGTTTGCGCTCTCGGGAGCTCAGGGGCGCGTGCATGCCGGAGATACCGTCTGGCTGCGCGGCGGGACGTATCACGGCGAGTTCCGCACGTCGCTCGACGGAGCGTCGGGTCGCTGGATCGTGTTCCGGCAGTATCCCGGAGAGCGCGCCACCATCGACGGCACCCTCCGCGCCGACGGCTCGTTTCTGGCGTTCTGGGGATTCGAGGTGATGCAGTCGGCGCCCGACACCTATGGGATCCAGGCTAATACCGCACACGGGCGGTTCATCAACCTCATCGTGCACGATGCCGGGACCCAGGGCGTGAGCTTCTGGACGCCCGCGGTGGACGCCGAGCTGTACGGCTGCATCATCTACAACAACGGGACACACGACAACTTCGACCACGGCACCTACGTCCACAACGAAGACGGCACCAAACACATCACCGACAACGTCTTCTTCAACAATCTAGCGCGCGGCATCCAGATCTACGCCAGCCCGAAAAATCCCGTCCTCCGCAACATCATCGTCGAGGGCAACGTTTCCTTCGACAACGGCACGATCTCGAGCGTCGTGGCCGCGCGCGAGAACCTCATCTTCAACGCGCCGGTCCCCACCGAAGGCATGGCCGGCATCGCCAACATGCTGTACTTCGCAGGGCCCGAAGGGATCAACCTGCGGGTGGGCAAGTACGCGCCGCAGAACAACCACGACATCGTGTTGCGCGACAACTATGTGGCGGGCGGCAAGGTCGGCCTCGAGATGATCGAGCCGTGGAACAAGGCCACGGTCACCGGCAACACGATCGTCGGCAGCCGTGACGTGGTGAAGGTCGGGGGCGCGAGCCTCCCGGGGCACTATCAATGGAGCGGCAACACCTGGGTGCGTGACGCCGGCGCCAAAGCCTGGCGCGACGAGGACAAAGCGTACGAGTGGGACGACTGGAAGCGTGCCAGCGGACTGGGTGGCCGCGACTCGGTGTTACCGGAGCCGCCGAAAGTCACGAAGGTCTTCGTTCGCCCCAATCGCTACGAGCCGGGGCGGGCCCACATCGTCATCTACAACTGGTCGGGCGGAGCGACGGTCGGAGTCGATGTCTCGGGCGTGCTGAAGCCCGGAGATCGCTACGAGGTGCGCAACGTGCAGGCCGTGTTCGATGCCCCGGTCGCGAGCGGCGTGTATCAGGGTGGCCCGATCGACATCCCGATGACGGGCGTGACCCCCCCGGCTCCCATCGGGCGCGTCACCCGGACGCCGCCGAAGACCGGGCCGGCGTTCGACGTGTTTCTGCTTACGAGCCCGTCGCGCTAAGACGCGCGCGGTGGCGCAGCAGGGCCTGGAGTGCGAACCCCGCGGTCCATCCCACCGCAGCACCGCACCACTGCGCGGCAGGTGTTCGGAGCAGTTCGACGAGCGGAGGCACGACCGCGAGCGCACCGCCGAAGAGGGCGACCGCCGCGGCGCTGGCGACGCGCGGCCGGGTCCAGAGGCCGATCGGCAGCGCCAATCCACCGATCCACATCGCGCCGAGCAGCGTGTGGGACCACGGCGGCCAATGTCGTGGAAACATCACCAACGCCCACGCATCGCCGCCGGTAGACCCCAGCCCGCAGCGCTCCAGCTGATTCAGCGACAGGCACCATGCGACGCGGCGGCGATGAATGCCGATGCGGAGCGTGTCGCCCGCCGCGCTTCCCGCCAACGCGCCCCGCAAACGGATGTCGGGCCAGTCGAGACCCCAGGTGGTGGCCCGGGTTTGATAGCGCACGACCAGATCGTTGCCGTCGGGCCCGACGAGATAGACCTGGGTCGCATGATCGTCTTCGAAGACGATCAGCGGGGCGAGGGCGGGGACACGCGGCCCCGCCAAGGCAGTCACGAGCAGCGGCTCACCTGAGCGGAGCGCGTGGCTCGTCTGCGACGGCAACAAGCCAGGCTGGATCGCCAGGCCCCCGAGCCGTGCCGCCAGCACGCGGGCGTGATACCACGGCATTTCCGGGAGGGCCGGTGCGTACCAGACACTGAGAGGAGTACTGGGAAACGCGGGCGCGAGCAGGGCGCCGGTCAGGGCGAGCACTCCCGTTGCCGCCGCAGCGGCGGCCAGTGCAGCTCGCACTGCAGCGGAGTCGCCGGGAATGAGCCAGCGTCGCGCCAAGAGTGCAGCGATCTGCCCGGCGCCCGCACCCAGCGTGTTGAACGTGACGTCGCCGAGACTCGGATCACGGCCGGGGATGAACGTTTGCCCGAGCTCGATGCAGGCGGACAGCAGAAATGCCATCCCTACCGCACGCAAGCCGGCACGGCCGTTCCAGAACAGGGCCGCACCCAGCGGGGCGTAGAGCAGGAGGTTGGCGACCGCGTCAGCCCAGCCGCGGTTGCCGCAGATGATGCAGCTCACGAAATCGGGTTGGAATTCCGTCCCTGCCGGCGTGAGGGTCGCTCCCAGGATGCAGGCCAGGGCAACGGCGAGAGCGACTCGCGCGAGTGTCATCCGACCCAGATCGCCTCCCGGACGTGTGATATGTGACCGCGGCCCTATCCTTTTGGCGGCTCGGAATCTATGCTGCAGGGCCCGCCAGAGTGGGGGCCCCGGCTGGTCTGGAACTTGCTGTCATAACGCCATTTACATGAAAAACCGTATGCGACGAGCGATGCTCGTGGTCGCCCTTGGGACGATCGCGTGCTCATCCGATCACATGGGGACGGGCCCGATTGCGACCCGTCTCGTTTTCTCCGGCCAGCCGAGCGCGGCGACGGCCGGCGTGGTGATCACGCCCGCGATTCAGGTCACCGCCCTGGACGATGGCGGTGCTGTCGTGACGTCCTTCAACGGAACGATCACGATCGCCTTGGCGGCGAACCCGGGCGGCGCGACGCTGTCGGGAACACTGATCCGCGGTGCCATCGGCGGGGTGGCGACGTTCGCCGATGTGCGACTCAACCGTACCGGCTCGGGCTACACCTTTCTCGCGTCATCAGGCTCGCTGAGTACGGCGACGAGCAGCAGCTTCGTCATCGCACCCGCACCTCCTGTGCAGCTGGCGTTCACTGTCCAGCCGACGGACGTGGTCGCGGGCGTGGCAATGACTCCCGCCGTCTTGGTCCTGGCGCGTGATTCGCTCGGCAACGTAGCCCCGAGTTTCACGGGGAGCGTGGCGCTCGGGCTGGCGCCCAATGGCGCGGGAGCCGTTTTGGGAGGCACGACCAGCGTGTCGGCGGTCGCCGGGGTGGCGACCTTCGCGGCGCTGCATGTCGACAAGAGCGGGTCGAGCTATGCGATACAAGCAGCTGCCGCTGCTCTGACCGGCACCACCAGCTCCTCGTTCAATGTTGCGGCCGCCGCGGCGAAGCGTCTCGTATTCATCGTGGAGCCGACTGGCCCGAATCCCCCGGTCGCCGGTCTGCCCCTGACCGTTCAGGTCGCCGCGCGCGACACCTTCGACAACAACGCCACCGGGTTCGGCGGCAGCGTGGCGATCGCCATCGGGGCGAATCCCGCCGGCGGTACACTGTCCGGCACGACGCCGGTCACGGCCGTGAACGGCACCGCGACGTTCTCCGATCTCTCGCTCTCCAAGAGCGGCGTGGGGTACACCCTCGTGACATCGGCGGCAGGACTCGTTGGGGACACGACGGCGCCGTTCACGGTGAACCCGGGCAATGTGTCGGCGGCCTCCACTGTCGTTGCCGCGCCCACCACGATCACTGCCAGCAACGGCTCGAGCTCAGCGACGATCACCGTTACGGCCCTGGACGCGTTGGGAGATCCGGTCCCGGGAGCGGTCGTGACACTGTCCGCGACGGGAACGGGCTACACGCTCACGCAGCCCAGTGGGCCGACGAATGCGAACGGCGTCGCGACTGGCTCTATCAGTGCAACGGCCACCGGGGCGAAGGTGGTGTCGGCGACGGTTGCTGGCGTGCTAGCGACCCAAACGGCCACGGTCACCGTCACCCCCGCCGCAGCCGCCTCACTCGGCTTTACGGTGCAGCCCACGGCGACGAGTGCCGCGAGTCCCATCACTCCCGCGGTTCAGGTCACGGCGAGCGACGCGTTCGGGAACCGGGCCACCGGGTTCGCCGGCTCCGTCACGATCGCGATCGGCGCGAACCCCGGGGGCGGGACATTGACCGGCACGCTGACGGCGGTCGCGGACACCGGCGTGGCCACGTTTGCGAATCTGAAGATCGATAAGGCAGCAGCGGGCTACACGCTGATGGCGAGCTCCGGTGCCCTCACACAGGGAACGAGTCTTGGTTTTGCGATCACGGTCGGTCCGGCTGCGAAGCTGGCATTCGCGGTGCAGCCGTCGAACGCCGCGGCAGGAGCGGCGATCACCCCCGCGGTGCAAGTGGCGGTGCAGGACGCCGGCGGCAATCTCGTGGCGACCGCGACGAACAACATCACGATCACGCTCGGCGCAAACCCCGGTGGGGGCACACTCGCGGGGACGCTCACCGCCTCGGCCTCTGGTGGGGTCGCGCAGTTCTCCAGTCTCAATATCGACAAGACGGGGACGGGCTACACCCTGCAGGCGACCGCCGCCGGGCTGACCACGGCGGTCTCGACGCCTTTCACCATCACCTCGGGGACGGCGGATCACCTCGCCTTCATCGTCCAACCCGCGACTGCCGTGGCGGGTGTGTCGATCGCCCCCGCCATTCAAGTCGCAGTGGAGGACGCGATCGGGAACCGGGTGACCAGCGCCACCACGAGTGTGACGCTGGCGATTCTCGATAACCCGAATGGTGGTGTGCTCTCGGGGACGGCGACGGTGGCTGCGGTGTCGGGAGTCGCGACGTTCTCGAATCTCAGTATCAACAAGAGTGGGACCGGCTACTCCCTGTCAGCTGCCGCGACAGCGCTGACCGGGGATGTGTCCGCCGATTTCGACATCACCCCGGCATCCGCCGCCCGGGTCTCGTTCTTCGCGGAGCCGACCAGCGCCACCGCCGGAGCGGTGATCGCTCCCAGTGTGCAGGTCGAAATCCTGGATGCGTTCGGGAACCGCGTACCCACAGCGGTCAACAACGTGACGATGTCGTTTGCGTCGAACCCGGGATCGGGAACACTCTCGGGGACGTTGAGCCATGCTGCGGTTGCCGGCGTGGCGACGTTCAGCGATCTGAGTATCAATAAGGTGGGGACGGGTTACAAGCTGCGCGCCAGTGGCAGCGGGCTGGCGGTGACGGATACGAGCCTTGCCTTCAACATCACTGCCGG
>DASTHG010000458.1:0-4321 GCA_035718325.1 Gemmatimonadales bacterium
TCCACGATGCCGCGCGCGTCCACCCACACCGAGCGCCCCGTCGCCTCGCTGAACAGAAACCGCAGCGGCAGCGCTTCCATGTTTTCATCGAAGATCAACCCCACGAGCCTGCCGTCCCGGTCGACCACCGGGCTCCCGGAGTTTCCCCCGATGATGTCCGCCGTGGACACACCGTCGAGCGGAGTCGCCAGGTTCACCGAGTCTCGCGCCGCCTGCCACGCCGGCGTCAGGTTCCAGGGCTCCTTTCCTCCGAACGCGATCGAGCGGTCGTAGAGGCCGTACAACGTCGTGAACGCGGGGGCGTAGGTGCCGTTCATCGGATAGCGTTTGACCTCTCCATCGGAAATACGCAGGCTGAACGTCGCGTCGGGAGCGATGCTCGTGCCAAAAGCGGCCAGCACCGCGCGGGCGACGCGCTCGTCGTTCTGCGCTTCCGCGCTGGCCAGAGCCGTGACCTGCTTCTGCAACGCGCGCTCCATCGGATCGATCACCCGGGCGAGCGCGATGAACGGGTCATGCGACTGCGCCAGCGCGTCCGCGCCGCCCGTGAGCATGGCGCGCCGCTGCTCGGCGGTGATCAAGGTCGACGCCGCGACCATCGCGCGCGCCGCTACTTCCGGGGTCCGGCCGCCCAACGCGGCTCGGCGGACCGGATCTGTGACGGGCAGCTCGCGCGCCAGGGCCGTGAAGTAGGCGGTGAGCATCGCCGCCTCGACCACCGTGTCGACCGGCGCGTCGTTGGTTACGAACCGCTCGATCTGCGCGCGGTTCGCTTCGCGATATGCCGGGAGTCGGGCACTGTCGGGCTTGGCGCGCTCGACGGGCAGCCGCACCAGCGCTGCCGCCGTGCCGAGCAGCCGGGTGCCGTAAGCGCCGAACGCGTAATAGCGCCGGTGCACATCGATGCCAGCGAGGCGGCGCCGCACGGCCGCAGTCGAGTCCCAGGCAGCGCCGTACAGCCGCCGTTGCACCGGGTCCGCCTGGACCTTGGCTCGCAGCGCCCGCTCCCACTCACGCTTGCGCGCCATCACCTGAGGGTCGATGAGGCCCGATTGATAGCCGCGGATCGCTTTCTGCGTGTTCTGCAATCCGAACAGGGTATTGCGCAGCTCCTTTCCACGCACGGTGTCGGCCGCGGCGATCGACTGGTAGGCGGCGATCTCGCGAGCCAGGAGATCGAGCGTGGCGGGGTACTGCACGTCGCGCAGGAATTCGAGCTGTGCGACGGTGTTGAGTCGTCCCGTGGAGCCGGGGTTGCCCACCACGAAGACGAGGTCGCCTTCCGCCGCGCCTTTCGCGCTCCACTGCAGGTGGTCGGTGTGCGCCGGCTGTCCGTCGACGTAGGCGCGCACCATCGACATGTCGAGGTCGTGGCGCGGGAACGTAAAATTGTCGGGGTCGCCGCCGAAGAACGCCGTCGACGCTTCGACGGCGAACACGAGCCGCAAATCGGTGAAGCGGCGGAAGCGATAGAGCTGGTACTGGCCGCCGCGGTACATCGTCACCACCTGGCAGAACGCGTCCGCCGCGTTCCCCTTGCAGCGCTGCTCCAGTCCTCGAATGGCCGCGTTGCGGAGATCGGCCGCCCGTGTCGCCGGCGTCCCAGCCGGGACCGCCGCCGCGACGCTGTCGGTGACATCGCTGATCGCCTGCAGCTGATCGAGCACCATTCCCGGACAGGGTCGCTCATCGGAGCGCGCAGCCGCCACGAATCCATTGGACAAGAGGTCCTCGCCCGGCTTTGTCACCGCGTCGATGCACTCGCGCGAGCAGTGATGATTGGTCAACACGAGGCCGTCGCCCGACACGAACGATGCCGAGCAGCCGGGGATCCGCGCCGCCGCGAGGCGCACGTGGTCGAGCCACGCCTGGTCGGGATGGAAGTCGTACCGCTTCGCCCAATACCCGAGCGGCGGGGCGTCGAACGTCCACATCTTCCCCGTCTCGAGACCCGGGTACTCGGTACTCGAAGGCTGCTGTGCGGAGAGTGGTGAAGCCAACCAGACCATGAGAGGGAGAACGACGGAAGCCGATCGACGCATGGAAGACCTCACCAGATTCAGTTTCGACGAGAGGCGACACCCTGAAGGGTGAGCCTCTCAGAACACTGCGCTATAGCGCAGTGCAGTCCGAGGCGCACGCTTTAGCGTGTCGACTCGAACCAGGGCAATACTCTTTGAGAAGTTATCGCTCGGATTGCCCTCGCGCCCTGCCCAGCGCGTCGGGACCGAACTTCTCCCGCACCCGGTCCATGGCGCGCGCCAGCGTGCGGTCTTTCTCCGTTTCGACGGCGCGCTCCGTCTCGAGCAGCGCGAGCTGCGCCTCGCCGCCGGGGCGTTCGAGCTGCGACAACGCGACACCGATGAGGCGCGCCGGCACGCGCCGTTTCTGGCGCAGGCGTTGCAGCAGCTCGCGTGCGACCGCGAAGACCGCGCGGTCGGTGAGGACCGGTGCCGGCAGCGTCTTCCCCGCCTGACGCGTGGTGAAGTCGGCGTCGCGCAACTTCACGGTGATCGTACGCGCCACGAGTCCTTCGCCGCGCAGATCCGCGGTCGCGCGATCGACCTGCTGGGCCAGCTCGCGCAGCAGGTCGTCGTCCGTTTCGAGATCCTTGGAGAAGGTCGTGTCGCGGCTGATCGACTTCGGCTCCGACCACGGCGCCACCCCCGAGTGATCGATCCCCCGCACCCGCTCCCACAACCACTCCCCTTCCCGCTGGCCCAGCCGCGCCACCAGCGTACGCAGATCGTGGTGCTGTACATCCGTCACCGTGCGCCAGCCCAGCTTGGCGAGGCGCTCTTGGGCGCGTGGGCCGACCATCGGCAGCTCGGCGAGGGTGAAGCGGCGCAAGAACCTCTCCTCATCGCCCGGCGCCACAATGTGGACGCCGTCCCCAGGTCGATCCGGGCCGGGCTTGGCGACGCCGGCCGCGATCTTGGCGACGAGCTTGGTAGTGCCGCCACCGATCGACAGTGTCAGGCCGGTCGTCTCGAGCACCGCTCCGCGGATGCGCCGCGCCGTGTCGGCCAGCGGCTCGTGGGCGTACAGCTTTTCGGTACCGCTGAGATCGAGGTAGAACTCGTCCTGCGACGCCTGCTCCACGACCGGCGCGTGGCGCTCGAGCGTGATCCGGATCTCGCGGCTCTTGGCGCCGCAGGCCTCCCACGGCACCGGCACCACCACCGCTTCAGGGCAGAGCCGCATCGCGCGGGCCATCGGCATCGCCGAGTGCACGCCGAACGCCCGGGCCTCGTACGACGCCGAGGTCACGACGCCGCGGTGCTCGGCCGATCCCCCGACGACGAGACACCGCGCCCGGCCGGCGCCCTCGGGATCAACGAGGCGTGCGACCGCCACGTAGAAAGCATCGGCATCGGCGAGCAGGATGCGGCGCGTAGCATCGGGCAGGCTCACGCGTTTCAAGCTAACGCGCGCTGCGACGTCCGCGCCGTTGCCCTGCACCCGTCGCATGGGCATGTTTGAAGCACAAGGAGCGACGCATGGCAATGACGTTCACTCGGCTCACCGAGCCGCTGGTCCGCGACAATGGACGCCTGCGCACGGCGACCTGGGACGAAGCCCTGGACCGGGCGGCCGAGGGGTTCCGGCGCGTCAAGGCGCAACATGGTGGCGATGCCATCGGCACGTTCAGCTGCTCGAAGGCCAGCAATGAGATGAATTACATGGCCGGCAAGCTGACGCGCACGGCGTTCGGCACCCACAACGTCGACAGCTGTAACCGGACGTGACACGCTCCTAGCGTCGTCGGTCTGGCGACAGTGTTCGGCGCCGGGGGAGGGACGACCTCCTACCGTGAAGTGGAAGAGACGGATGTCATCTTCCTGTGGGGCGCGAACGCCCGGGAAAATCATCCGATCTTCTTCCATCACGTCCTGAAAGCGGTGCATCGTGGGGCGCGACTCCTCGTCGTCGACCCACGCCGCACCGTCTCGGCGCAGTGGGCCGACAGCTGGCTCGGGTTGAACGTCGGCTCGGACATCGCCCTCGCCAACGCCATGGCGCGCGAAATCATTCACGCCGGGCTCGCCAACGAGGCGTTCATCACGAACGCGACCACCGGGTTCGACGCCTTCCGTGCCGCGGTCGAGTCCTACACCCTCGAGTACGCCGAGCGCGAGACCGGCGTCCCCGCCGCCGTCATCCGCGAGGCGGCGCACGCCTATGCGCGTGCCGACCGTGCGGTGATTTGCTGGACCCTCGGCATTACCGAGCACCACAACGCCGTCGACAACGTGCTGTCGCTGATCAACCTGTCGCTTCTGACGGGCCACGTCGGACGCTACGGCTCGGGTGTGAATCC
>DASTHG010000459.1:0-8234 GCA_035718325.1 Gemmatimonadales bacterium
CGATTCGCGCGCCGTGGTGGAAGACATCTGGCGACGCTGGGCGACGGAGCGGGGCTACGACCCCGCTCCGTACCTGCGTGTAGCCCATGGGCGTCGTATCCGGGAGACGCTGGAGTCCGTCGATCCCACGCTCGATCTCGACCGAGAGATCCGTGAACTCGATGCAACGGAGGCCGCGGACACGAGCCCCTTGACCGCTATCCCCGGCGCCGTCGAGCTCGTTCGCACGCTCGCGCCCGACCGTTGGGGCATCGTCACCTCCGGAGGGTACGGCCTCGCGAGCCGGCGGCTGCAGCGTGCCGGGGTGCCACAACCCCCGGTCTTCGTGACCGCCGATAACGTGCAGCGCGGCAAGCCCGATCCGCAGGGGTACCTCCTTGCCGCCCAGCGTCTGGGTCGTGACCCGGCCGACTGTATCGTGTTCGAGGACGCGCCGCCCGGGGTCGCCGCAGCCCGCGCCGCAGGAGCACGTGTCATCGCGCTCACCACCACGCACTCGGCCGACGCGCTGGGCGACGCAGCCGCCACCATCGCCGACTTCCGATCGGTTCGCGTCGACCACGAGAAGACCGAGTTGGTCGTTACCTTCGACCGATGACGGAAACAGTGCTGGAGACCTTCACGACGGAGCGGCTCCAGGCCGAGCGCCTCACGCTCCAGCACCTCCCGGAAGTGCGCCGCATGCACCAGGACGCCGCCGTGATGGCGCGGCTGGGAGGCGTGCGCACCGAGCAGCAAACCGCGGCGTACCTGGACCGCAACCTGCGCCACTGGGCCGACTACGGGTTCGGGCTGTGGATCTTGCGTGAGCGGGGTGGGAGCGTGCCCGTTGGGCGCGCCGTGCTGCGCCACCTCACGATCGACGAAGCGGATGAAGTCGAAGTGGGCTACGCCTTCTATCAGCCGTATTGGGGACGAGGCCTGGCGACTGAGATTGCCTCGCACTGCGTCGCGCTCGCCGAGCGCGAGCTGGGGCTGGGGACGGTCGTGGGGCTGACCGATCCTGTGAATCGCGCTTCGCGCCACGTGCTCGAAAAGATCGGCCTCACCTACGAGCGCGACTGTGTCCACGAAGACCACTTGTCTGCTTTGTTTCGGAAGCGGCTGCGCTGACGCGATGCGACCCCATCGCGAAGCCCATCGGACCGAGCGCGTCGGCTGGTTGCGGGCCGCCGTGCTGGGCGCCAACGACGGCATCGTGTCGACGGCGAGCCTGATCATCGGGGTCGCATCGGCCCACGCCTCCCGATCGTCCGTGCTCGTGGCGGGGGTGGCGGGACTGGTCGCGGGTGCGATGTCGATGGCGGCGGGGGAGTACGTGTCGGTGAGCTCGCAGGCGGACACGGAGCACGCCGACCTCGAACGGGAGCGACATGAGCTCGCGACCCAACCCGAAGCGGAGCATGCAGAGCTCGTGAAGATCTACGTGTCCCGTGGGATGGACCGGGCGCTGGCCGAGCAGGTGGCCACGCAGCTGATGCGCCACGACGCCCTCGGCGTCCACGCCCGTGAGGAGCTGGGGATTACCGAAGCGCTGCGCGCCCGCCCATTGCAGGCCGCGGTCGCCTCCGCCGCGAGCTTCGCCGCCGGAGCCACGGTGCCGCTCCTGATGGGGGTGCTGAGCCCCCCGGGTCATCTGGCGGCTATCGTGGCCGGCGCGTCGCTCGCGCTGCTGGCGCTGTTGGGCGGGTTGGCCGCTCGGGTTGGCGGAGCGCGCGTGTGGGTCGGCGCCGCTCGCGTGACGCTGTGGAGCGCGCTCGCGATGGGCGTGACGGCGGCTGCCGGCACGCTGTTCGGCGGGTCCGGCTGAACGTCTCATGATCCGTTGCATGGAGGCGACACCGCTTCGTAACAACCCACGACACCTCTTGAACTCATCCACGAGCCCGGTCAGCTTTGCTACAACCCCTCGCCCTCGGAAGTGGAGCACTTCGTGACGTCGCATCGCGCACGTATTACCTGGGCGCCCCGCGGTGGTACGGGATCGTTGCCCACCACATTGCAGTACGCGACCATCGCCCGCTTCGCCGAAGATGACAGCTGGCCCAACGACGCCTGGAGCATCGTCTGCGCGTTCGACGCGCCCCCTATCCTGCAGCGCAATCCGGCGGAAGCGCGCATCCGGTTTCTCGTCGACACCGCACCGCATCATCGCCTCAAGCCCGGAGCGATCTTCTCGCTGTACGAGGGCCGCACCGACGTCGCGACGGTCGAGGTGCTGGACTGAGGGTCGAGCACGACGCGTCGAAACACCAGCAGCGGTAGCGCTTCCGGTTCCAGTCTGCATCCCACGAAATGTTCCACGGCAACCCGCCGGCCCCACGGGTGTAGCCGTGGCACAGGGGGCACTCTACCGGAAGGAGTCTAGCCCTATGAAGCGCACACTCGCTGTTCTCGCAGCCTCGAGCCTCGCGCTGTTGCCGCAGTTGGCGAGCGCTCAGGGCGGCTTCGGGATCAAAGGCGGATTCTCGTACGGCAACGTGACGAACCGCGGCTTTCTTCCTGGGGCACTGAAGAACCGGACCGGCTTCGCCGCGGGCATCGGACTCTCGGGCACGGGCTTGGTCGGCTTCGGCGTCGAAGGGCTCTACGCGCAGCGCGGCGTGGTCAGTAACACGAGCGGTGATTCCTGGAAGCTCAACTACGTCGACCTGCCGGTGTACCTGCGCGTCGGGATTCCGACTCCCGGAATCGCGCCATTCGCCTACGCGGGACCGCAGTTCTCCTTCGAATTGAGTTGCGACGCCGGCGGTGGCGCTACCTGTCCGAGCAGCGGTCGCCCCAAGACGACATACGCCGCAATTCTGGGTGGTGGTGCGCGGCTCGGCGCGCAGAGCGGTTTGACGATCGAAGGCCGGTACGTCTACGGCCTCAACGACCTGAAGCTCAGCACCGTCACCTCATCGCAAAGCTACAAGACGCGGTCGTTCCTGATTCTCGCCGGTTGGTCGTTCTAAGCTGATCCGCAGCGCCCCCCAAGGGTTACCTTGGGGGGCATGACCTCCTCCATCATGCGATGGACGACCCGCTGCACCTCGGGAGCAGCGGCGTTATCGCTGCTCGCGGCCGTCTGCGGCGCGCAGGCTTCCGCGGTGGACTCGAGCCTCGCGCATTACATGGTCCTGCTCAAGAGCGCGCCGCCCGAGTCGACCGCTGCGTTCTATACCGCCGACGGCCAGCTGCTCCAGCCGGGAATGAACCCGCTCACCGGTCCGGCGGCGATCCGGGCGTTCCTCGAGCCGATTGCCCGCACCGTCACCGTCCACGAAGCGGTCGCCACTCCCGAAGCGACCGAAGTCTACGGCGATTCAGTCGGCTACCAGTGGGGCACCTACCACCAGGTCGCCGGGCCGAAGGACGCGCCACCGTCGACCTACGACGGGCGCTTCGTCATCAAGTGGCGTAGCACCGCCGCCGGGTGGCGCATCGTGCGGTTCCTCGTCCAACCGAACCCACCGCCGCGCCGTTGAGCAGCGGGCCGGGGTTGCTGCAGGCCGCGTTGAACGGCGGTCGTCGCCGCGACGACTACCCCACGGTCCCATGGACCCCAGAAGACCTCGCGCGCTCCGCGGCCGATGCCGTCGCTGCGGGCGCGGCCGCGATCCACGTCCATGTCCGCGACGCACGCGGAGTCGAGACGCTCGAGCCGGCGGACATCGCGCGCACCGTCTCCGCGCTCCGGACCGCCGTGGCGCGAGTGCCGGTCGGGGTGAGTACGGGTGCGTGGATCGTTTCGAACACCGAGCGCCGCCACCACCTCGTAGAATGTTGGACCGAGCTCCCCGATTATGCGTCCGTCAACTTCGACGAGCCGGGGGCCGAGCTGCTGGCCGAACTGCTGCTGCGGCGCGCCATCGGGATCGAAGCCGGAGTCGCCAACACGATCGCCGCGACCCGTTTCGCCCGCAGCGGCTTGGCTGCGCGCTGCCTCCGTATTCTGCTCGAGCCCATGACCCAGGACCTCACCGCAGCGCTCGATGTCGTGCGCGACGTCGAAGGCGTCCTCGACGAGGCTCGGATCGGCATCCCCCGCCTGCTGCACGGCGTCGACCGCACCGCCTGGCCGATGATCGGCGAGGCCGCTCAGCGTGGCTATCAGACCCGCATCGGGTTCGAGGACACGGTGACGCTCCCCGATGGCGCTCCGGCGCCGAGCAACGCGGCGCTCGTGGCAGCCGCGCGGCGCGTCTACGATGACTGATTTCCTCGACGCAGCCCTCGCCGAGGCAGAGCAGGGCGCCCGGGAGGGCGGCATCCCCATCGGCTCCGTGCTGGTGCACGATGGGAAGATCCTGGGGCGAGGCCACAACCGCCGCGTGCAGCAAGGGAGCGCGGTGCTACATGCCGAAATGGACGCGCTGGAACAGGCGGGCCGCCAGGCCGCCACCGTGTATCGGGCGGCGACGCTGTACACGACGCTCTCTCCCTGCGCGATGTGCAGCGGCGCGATCTTGCTCTACGGCATCCGGCAGGTGATTGTCGGGGAGAACCGGACGTTTCGCGGGGAGGAAGATTTGTTGCGCTCGCGCGGGGTGACGGTGGAGGTACGCGATGATGCGCGCTGCCAGGCGCTCATGGCGCGCTTCATCGCCACGCAACCTGCATTGTGGAACGAGGATATCGGACGGTAATATCCGGGGAGGGTGCCCATGGGTGACGCGTCGCAGCACTCGATGACACGGCGGGAATTGCTCGCCGCCTCCGCCGGCCTTGCCCTGGCGGCATTGGACGGCACCACGCCGGTCCTTTCGGCTACGCCGCGGCCAGCCGCCCATTCAGAAGGCCGCCTCAAGCAGTCCGTGTGCCGCTGGCCCTACGGCGCCATCCCGCTCCCCGAATTCTGCAGGGCGATCAAGGCGATGGGGCTGACCGGCATCGACCTGCTGCAGCCGGCCGAGTGGCCTGTGGCGCGCGACGCGGGACTCGTGGTGTCGATGGGCTATCCCGCCGACCGCCGCGACTTCATCGCGACCGGGTTCAACGATCGCGCCCATCATAAACAGCTGATCGACGAGCTCACCCGCACGATTCCGCTCGCCCAGGCCGCCGGCGTCGCCAATGTGATCACGATGTTCGGCAACCGCGCGGGGATCAGTGACGGGGACGGCGTCGCCGCGTGCATCGAGGGGCTGCGCCAGGTCGCCCCGGTCGCGGAGGCGCACGGCGTCACGGTCTGCGTCGAGCTGTTGAACAGCAAGGTCGACCACAAAGACTACATGGGCGACCACACCGCTTTCGGCGTGAAGGTGATGGAAGGCGTCGGCTCGCCGCGCGTCAAGCTGTTGTACGACATCTACCATATGCAGATCATGGAAGGGGACATCATCCACACGCTGCGCGACTCGATCGCCCATATCGGCCACATCCACACCGGTGGCGTTCCGGGGCGGCACGAGATCGACGACACGCAGGAGCTGAACTACCACGCCGTGGCCCGCGCCCTCGCCGACCTGGGCTTTGCGGGCTTTGTCGCCCACGAATTCATGCCGACCGGCGACCCACTGACCTCACTGCGCGCCGCGGTCGCGATCTGCACGGTGTGACGCTCAGCCTCACGTACCGGCAGCCCGCTCTTTCTCCCTCGGAAGCGGAAGAGATCCTGTCGCGGCGCTTCGGCGGGGCGGGGAACGTACGCCCCCTACCGAGCGAGCGTGACCAGAATTTCATGGTGCGCTTCGCCGACGGCCGCCGCGCGGTCCTCAAGATCTCGCACGCGGGCGAAGAGCGCAGCATCCTCGAGCTGCAGCACCAGGCCCTGAAGCGGCTCGCCGAGCGCGCGCCCGGCGTCGCCGTACCGCGAGTTCTCCCGGCCACCGACGGTGCCGAGATCCTGGAGATCCCGGGGGGTGACGGGGAATCGCACTACATCCGCCTGCTCTCGTGGATCAATGGAGCAATGCTCACCGAGATCCGACCCCATACTCCGGAGCTGCTGGAGAGCCTGGGGCGTGTAATCGGGCAGATCGATGTCGGACTGGAGGGGCTCGAGCACCCGGCGGCGCGGCGGCCCCTGAAGTGGGATCTCGCCCGTGCGGGTTGGATCCGCGAGCACCTCGATGCGATCGATGACCGTGCGCGGCGCGCGCTGGTACAGCGGGTGCTCGACCGTTTCGACGAAGAGATCACCCCGGCGCTCGGCGGCGTGCGCAGCGGCATCATCTACAACGACGCCAACGACCACAACGTCCTGGTCCGTGGCGAAGATCCCTGGACCCGCCGCGTCACCGGGGTGATCGACTTCGGCGACCTGGTCGACAGCGCGGTGATCTGCGATCTCGCCATCGCCGCCGCCTACGCGTCCCTCGGCAAAGCGGATCCCCTCACCGCCGCGGCGCGCGTCGTGGCGGGCTACCAGTCGGTCCGCCAGATCACCGAGCCCGAGAGCGACCTGCTCGATGGCCTCATTACCACCCGCCTGGCCGTGAGTGTCGTCAACGCCGCGATCCAGCGAACCGCGGTCCCCGACAACGCCTACCTGACGGTGAGCGAAACCGCCGCCTGGGCGGCCCTCGAGCGGTTGCTCGCTCTGGCACCGCGGCTCGGCCGCGTGGTGTTGCGCGATGCCTGTGGCCTCGCCGGCGTCGCGACCGCCCCCGCGGTGGAGTCGTGGCTGCGCGCACACCCCGATGAGCTGGGGCCGCTCGTGTCACCTGACTGGGGCGCCGGCGCCCGCGTCGTCGATCTCTCCGTCTCCAGCGTGCTGCTCGGAGATCTCAATACTGCAGCGGATACCGCGGCCTTCTCGCGAACGATCGCCGACGCCGCGGCGGCGCAGGGCGGGACGATGGGAGTGGGCCGCTACGACGAGCCGCGGCTCGTCTATACGAGCGATGCCTTCCGCGTCGCGGGCAACGATGGACCGGAATGGCGCACCATCCACATTGGCCTCGACCTGTTTCTCCCTCCCGGCACGCCCGTGTTCGCGCCGCTCGGCGGAGTGGTGCACTCGTTCCGGGACAACGCCGCCCCGAAGGACTACGGCCCCACCGTGATCCTGAAGCACACGGTGGAGGGCGACCTCACGTTCTTCACGTTGTACGGCCACCTCGACCGCGATTCGCTCGGCTGGCTGCGACCGGGTCAGCCGGTCCCCCTGGGAAGTGTGGTCGGGCGAGTGGGGGACGTGGACGTCAACGGCGGCTGGGCGCCCCACCTCCACTTCCAGATCGTCACCGACCTGCTCGAGTACCAGGGGGATTTTCCCGGCGTCGCCCGTCCAATCCAGCGCTCGGCGTGGAAGAGCCTGTCTCCTGATCCCAATCTGATCGCGCGTATTCCGCCGGGGCTGTTCCCGCCGGCGAGCCCGCCGCTGCCGCAGCTGATGGAGCAGCGGCGCCACCGCCTCGGGCCGTCGCTCAGCATTGCCTACCGGCGTCCGCTCGAAATCGTACGGGGCTGGCGGCAGTACCTGTACGACCTGGAGGGACACCGCTTCCTCGACGCCGTGAACAACGTGCCGCACGTGGGGCACAGTCACCCGCGCGTCGTACGCGCCGGCCAGCAACAAATGGCCGTGCTCAACACCAACACGCGTTATCTCCACGAGCTGATCGTGCGCTACGCGGAGCGGCTCTCGGCTACGCTGCCGCCGTCGCTGTCGGTCTGCTACTTCGTGAATTCGGGGAGCGAGGCGAACGAGCTGGCGCTGCGCCTCGCCCGCGCCTACACCGGCAAGCGCGACGTGATCGTCGTCGAAGGGGCCTACCACGGCAACACCTCGACGCTCGTCGACGTGAGTCCCTACAAGCACGACGGACCGGGCGGGGCCGGTGCGCCCGCCTGGGTCCACAAGATTCCGATGCCCGATCTCTATCGCGGCCGCTATCGCAAGGACGAGCCGGCGGCGGGGGAGCGCTACGGCACGTTCGTCGCGGAGGCGGTGGGGCGCATCCGGGCGCGCGGCACACAGCCCGCGGCGTTCCTGTGCGAATCGATTCTCTCCTCCGCCGGCCAGATCGTCCTGCCGGATGGGTTTCTCACCTCGGCGTACGGCCACACCCGCAAGGCGGGCGGCGTCTGCATCGCCGACGAGGTGCAAACGGGATTCGGCCGCATGGGGAGCCACTTCTGGGCGTTCGAGACCCAGGACGTCGTCCCCGACATCGTGACCCTCGGCAAACCAATGGGGAACGGCCACCCGATCGGAGCCGTGGTCACCACTCCGGAGATCGCCGCGGCGTTCGCGAACGGGATGGAGTACTTCAGTACGTACGGGGGCAACCCCGTGTCGTGCG
>DASTHG010000460.1:0-4560 GCA_035718325.1 Gemmatimonadales bacterium
CCGCGCAGGATCACGCGCTCGACCGCCTGGGGGATCGCCGGGCGCAACGAGCGCGGTGGCGGGGGTGACTCGGCCGCCGGTTCGGTGCCCGTCAGGGCGTAGTACACGATCGCGGCGACGGCGTAGACGTCGGTCGACGGTTCGCCCGGCTCGCCTCTGCGCACCTCGGGGGCGACGAAGGGCGTGCGCTGGGCTTCGTCCTCCGGCGGAACATGCGAGAGACACCAATTGGCATAGCGCAAGTCCGTGATCACGCCGCGACCCGAGATCTCGAGCAGCAACGTCGTCGGGACGATGCGGCGGATGATGATGCCGCGCGCGTGGGCATGCTCGAGCGTCCCCAGGAGATCGCGCACCAGCGACATGACGCTCGGGATGGGACGCGGGCCGCGCCGCATCGCCTCGGCGAGATCTTCGCCATCGACCCAGTTGGTGGTGCGATACGCGAACGGTCCCACCTCTCCCGCCGCGTAGACGTGCCGCACGGCCGGGTGGTTCAGCGCGGCGAGCGTTTCATTCTCGCGCAAGAACCAGGCGCGCCCCGGCGAATCGGGAATGAGGTGCACCCGCACGGCGACGCTGCGCTTCAGACGGCGGTCCCAGGCGCGGTACAGCGCGCGCTCCGGCGAAATGGCGACGAGATGGTCGAGCCGGAAATCGGGTTCCAACGCCTGCGTGATACCGGCGAGCAGATCGGCGGGCGGCGAATCGGGACTCACGTGCGAAGAATCTAGCGCCGGCCGGGCGCGGCGGCGCTCGCTGGTACGGTGACGGTCACGACCGCCCACCCACCCGACGGTGACGGGGCGTAGCGTACGTCGCGCAGCGTCACGCGCGTCGGGCGCGCGCTGGAATCGACCTCGGCGGCGAGAAATCGCGCGAAGCCCTGGAGGGCGCGGGCCGGGGCTGAGCTGCGCAGCGCCGCTCGCACGGCGGGATCCTCGAGATGCCGCGGCACCGTCCAGGTGGAACCGGCGACGGAGTCCGCGGAGGCGATCAGCGTCGTCCAGGTGAACGGGTACCCGACGTCGGTCAGGGTCGCCCACTGGGCGTTCGTGCCGAAGCGTCGCAGCGCATCGCGTCGCGCCGCGGCCTTGGCGGGGACACTCGCGAGCGCTTGTGCCGCCGTGTAGAGGGTGAGCACGATCAGCGCCAGCACCGCGACACGTCGCCGCCGGCCCCACCCGAACCAGTGGCGCATCCATCCGAGGGCGCCGGCCACGACAAGTGCGACGCAGGTGAGGCGCAGCCACGTCGCCACCCCGTCTCGCGTGAGCACGAGCCAGAGCACGATCCCGGCGACCAGCACGACCGGCGTGAGATCGCGCCAGTGGCGGTTCGCTCCCCAGGCCAGGGCCACGAGGGGAACGAGCCAGTACACCGGATCGGCGATCGCCACCCAGTCTCCGTAGTACCAGCGGCCGCTCCACGGGAGAAACGGCCGTAACCCGTAGGAGCCCTGCCAATCCATGTAGAGGTGGCTGGCAACGGCCACGAACACGAGGAGCAACAGCAGGAGTGGGTGGATCACGCGCTGTGGTGCGCGACGGCGGGCGAGCACGAAGATTCCCCAAACAGCCAGCGTGATCGCCACCGTCTCGACAGCGGCTCCGATGAATGAATGGGTGATCCCGCGATGCAACGTGTAGTAGGCGCCGCTCGGGCGATCGAAGCGAAAGAGCAGGGGCTCGCTCCAGTCCGGCGCGTTGGCGGCGACGGCGCCGATCCATCCGGCGGCGGGAACCTTGTCGCCGCCGATGCTGCGTCCGATGGCGGCACCGACGAGCGTATGGGCCAGGTTGTCCACGCGCCCAAGATACAGGCGGACTAGCCAGGTCGGTCGGGTGGTGTAGGTTTGGCGGCGTGCCAACCTCGGTCCGACAGGCCCGCGAGCGGCGGCGCACCACCGAACGGCGAACGCTGATGGATCGCCGCTCCGGGGTCGACCGGCGCGGGCGCACGGAGCGACGTAGTACGGTGATGGCAGTGGCCGTCGATCACCGCCACGGCTTCGACCGTCGTTCCGGTGTGGATCGTCGCGACGACCCGCGCCGGGTGCCGGGCGATCGCCGGGAGGAGCCGCCCGAAGTCCTCTGATGACGTCGTAGCTCTCGAATGCCCTATCTGAAGCTGCAGCTGTTCTCCAGCGGGACGACCCTCGACGTCCGCGACGCCGTCGCGACGCTGGGGCGGGACCCCGCTGCGACCGTCACCTTTTCCGGCGACGACGCGCGCGTCGTCTCGACCCGCCACGCCGAGCTGCGGCATCAGGACGGCGGGTGGGTGCTCGTCGATCTCGAAAGCCGCAACGGCAGCTATCTCAACGGGCGGCGGGTGCAGGGGCAGGCGCCGCTCGCGGCAGGAGACGAGATCCGCCTCGGGGAGACGGGTCCGCGGTTGACTGTCGTGGCGACGAACGACGTCGTCGGCGCCACCGTGGCCGAGCTTCCCGCCTACGATCTGTTCAAGCAGCCGTCGGCCGCCACCGCGCCGCCGGCCCGGCCGCCGGAAGCGCGCCCGTACGGGATCACCCTCATTGCCACCGCCACCGGGAAACGGTTCGAGGCCAAGGGAACGCGCATCCGGTTGGGCCGCGGCAAGGAGTGCGAGATTCGCCCCGTCGAGGGAGCAGAAGGGGTCGTGTCCCGGGTGCATGCCGAGTTGACGGTGGGGCCTTCGGGTGGGCTGTCGCTGCGAGACGTGGGGAGCAAGAACGGCACGTTCCTGAACGGCGACCGCATCCAGGATCCGATGCCGGTACGGCTCGGCGACCGGATCACGCTCGGGCCGGGAGGCCCGGTGCTCGTCGTCGAAGGCATCGGCACTGGTCCGATGAAGGCGGCCCAGCGCCCGGCCACGGCGGCGGCTCCGGAGGCGATGGGCCAGAAGACCGTAATGGGGTTGATCAACTCTGCTCTCGAGCAGGCGCGCGAGGAGCGGCGCCACGGCGGCCGCGGCTCGACGGCGTTTCTCAAGGCGGTCGCCGCGGAAGTCGGGAAAGACTCGCGTCGCAAATTTCGCTGGATCTCGGCGTCGATCGTCATCCTGGTGCTGCTACTCGGCGTCGGGGTGTTCGGCGTGTACCAGCTGTTGTCCCAGCAGGTGGCGCAGACGGAGGTCGCACGGCGCAGCTCGGAGGATTCGTCGCGCGCCGACGCGGAGCGACTGCGGCAGGCGCTGGACTCGGCGCGGGCGCAGGCCGCCCCGGCGGCGACCGTCGACAGCCTGCGGGTACAGCTCGAGTCGGCTCAGGCGCGCACGGCCGAGCTGAGTCAGGCGCTGGGCCGGGCGCAGAGCGCGCTGAGCCAGCAGCTCTCGACGGGCGAGACGCAGCGACAGGCGTCGGAGCACGAGCTGCAGCGGCTGCGCGACCAGCTCACCGAAGCGCAGAAGAGCGCCCCGTCCTCCAGTCAGATCGACAGCCTGCGCCGGCAGGTGAGTGCTGCCGAGGCGCAGACCGCGAGTCTCGATGCGCGTATGCGCGCCGTCCGCGGCACCGACTTCGCGACCATCGCGCAACAGAATCAGGGGGCGGTAGGACTCATCACCACGAGCTTCGGGAAGAACTACTACAACGGCACCGGGTTCGTGATTTCCGCCGACGGCTACATGCTGACCAACTGGCATGTCGTGACCGACAGCGGCTACCCCAAACCCGACACGACCTGGGTGACGATGGCCGACCAGTCGGCCGCGCGGTTCGCCGACGTCGTGGTGACGAATCAGGACCGTGACATCGCGCTGATCAAGATCCGCGGCTATCAGGGGCCCTACCTCACGGCGATCGACTGGGGCGGGACGAAGTCGCGCCAGGGTGAGCCGGCGGCGCTGATCGGCTATCCCGCCGGCGCCGGCTTCGCCCGCTACCGGTCCACGGTGGTGCGCACGTCGATGACGGCGGGGATCATTTCCCGGGTGACCGATGACGTCATTCAATTCGACGGCATGACGGTCGGTGGGTCGTCGGGGAGTCCGGTGTTCAACGCCAACGGGGAAGTGATCTCGATTCACCGGGCGGGGCTGCCGCAGGCGCCGGGATTCGCGCTGTCGGTCCCGATCCGGCATGCGGTGCCGCTTTTGCCGCTGGAGCTGAAGCAGAGATTGGGGATCCAGTAAGAGGCAAATACGTCGAGAGAAGAGGCGTCGTTCTTCTCTCGACGCCTCTTGTCTTACCCGCCGCCCGCCCGCATCGCCTTGGCAGCAACATCCCGGACCAGCCGCTCCAACGCATCGAAATCGAACGGTTTGACGAGCGACGGGGCACCGGCGTCGGCGAGCAGCGCCGCGGTGTCGGCGTCGAGGGTATCGCCGGTGGCGAAAATGAGGGTCGAGATGAGCACCGGGGCCTGCTCGCGCAGCCGGATCAGGAAGTCGCGGCCGTTCATCCCGGGCATGCGGACGTCGCACAGGATCACATCGAAGGTCTGGCCGCGCAGGGCCCGCAGCGCTTCGGCGCCGTCGCTCACTGCCCGGACCTGCATCCCGCTGCGATTGAGGAACCGCGCCGTGGCCTGACGGATGCCCGGCTCGTCGTCGACGACGAGGACGCTCAGCGGCTCC
>DASTHG010000461.1:0-4461 GCA_035718325.1 Gemmatimonadales bacterium
CTTGGAGCATGAGGGAGCGATGATGAGGCTGGGGCGGTAGGGGACGGCAGGGGACGGTAGAAGACGGCAGGGGACGGTAGGAGACGGCAGGGGATGGTAGGAGACGGTAGGGGACGGCACGAGACGGTAGGAGTCTGCAGGGGTTGTTGCGATCTCTCCACGAATGACGGTGCCATTTCTATTTCATCACCCCTACAACCCCTGCCGTCTCCTACCGTCTCCTGCCGTCTCTTGATTGGCACCAGACTTGCGATATCAACTGGCAGCCCGGGTTCGGAGCGTTCGTGGAGCGTATCGGCGACCATCTGTTCCGCGATATCGACGCGCTGCTGGAGCGCGAAGATGGCGGTCGCGTGCCCAAAGGCCTGCGGGTCGAACGGGTACTGCTCGTCTCCCTGCTGCGCTACGCCATCGCCGATCTGCACGACCTCCGCCGCCGAGTGGCCGACACGTCCGCCGTCAAAGATGTGGATCGCAGCATCGAGTACTGGGAAGTAGTGCTCAACTGGCTGCGGGATCAGAAGAGCGAGTATGCGGACATCATGAGTCCGTAATCTGTACCTCCCCCCTTGGGGAATCAGTCGCACTCTGTCAGGTTGCAAGAGTGTGAGCGCAGTCACACCGCTGTAAATCATTCTCGCCAGCCATTTTCATCTTCGGCATAAGTCGTGCTTGAAACTCGTGCGGCGGATGTTCGGGATGCACGAGATTCGAGGTGGACTGTGATTCGAATTTGGACAGGCGCTGCCGCTCAACTGGGGACCTGCGATCACTGCACGTTCTCCGATACCCCCGCGCTCGCGCAGAGCGAGGAGGATGCGGCGAAAGCCCAGGTCATCACGGTCGTGACGATGCACCGCGACAACGAAATCGTCTTCCTGGCGCGGTTCTGCGAGAAGCACTTCCTGCAGTTCTCCGACCTCGTCTCCGATCAGGTCGCCGCGCTGCTCTATCCAGCCCAGAAAGCCTAGCAAAAAAAACCGGCTCGACGCCTTGGATCGCCGAGCCGGCCAAACCTTGCCCGCCTGCGCGGGTAAGGCCCTACGACCGCGTTACCGTATACGTCCCGCATGCCGTGAACTGAATCGTCACGTTGGTCGTCGTGCTGTTGCGCGTCGCCACGAACTTGAGCGTGCCGGAATCGAGCATCGGCCGCGTGGTGCAGGTGGCGTGGTAGTGCAGCGCTGTGGTCGTCGACGCAACGAGGTTCCAGGTGTTGGGTCCGCGCGTCCACGTCGAGGTGCCTGCCAGCGTCAGCGAGCCCGAGGGCAGCGGCTGGTCGGGCTGGATCTTCCCGGCGGTATCCGCTGTGAACGTGATGCTCCAGCTGCGCGTGTGGTTGGCCGAGGCGCCGTTGGGCCAGGTATAGGTGGTGCTGACGTTGGTCGACGTGAACGCCAGCTGCGCCGAGTCGCCGATGATCTGGCGGGTGCCGCTCAAGGCCCACGACCACTGGCGGCCGAGCGGACCGACGTGGATGCGGGTGAAGTCGGTGAAGATGTGCTTCCAGGCGTGGTCGGTCGTCGCGGGCGTCGGATCGAGGACGTCGATCGTGCCGCGCACGGTGTCCGAGCCTCCCGCCGGGTAGTTCACGACGCAGTCGGTGAACGTCAACCGGGCCGAGTCGGGCACCGGGTCGGCGTCGGAGTTCGCGGGTGAGGCGGGAGTGCGCGTCACGCATGCCGGCGGCGGTGTGAGTGCCGGTGCGCCGGGGCTGACGGTGCCCGAGCCGTTCGCCGTCGAGAAGTCGAATTCCGACTGCACGTCCGTCGCGAGGACGGCGCTCAAGCTATCGGCTTGCGCGCTCGTCAACGACAGGGACGCCGGGCCGGTGTTGTTGCTACACGCCGTGCCCAGTAATGCGCCGGCGACTGCCAGGGTGGTGAAACCGCCCAATCTGCGCAGACCATTCATGACGACTGACTCCTGGTGAAAGTAATCTTCCCTTCTATTTCTTCTCCCACTTTTGTCCTCTCCCCTTGATCCCCTCTCCCTTCGGGAGAGGGGAAACCAACTTCGTGTTTCGTGCCCCCGCTCCCGGAGGGAGAGGGGGAAAGGGGGTGAGGACAAGAGAAAACGACGGGGATGGGCAGCGAGACACGCCGGGGCCAGGGGGTTGGGCACCCAATCGCGCTGCTACCACATCCCCAAGACATGCGAAGCGAGACACGACGGCCTTGTGTTGGTGGTGGCTGGTTCGACGGCTCGGGTGTCGCGTTTGTTAACCAAGGACTCCGTCGCAGGGCATGAAGTTACGCGTCAGCCAGGTGTAAGCCGTTGCGACGCAGCGAAATGAAACGCCGCATACAAGAACCCCTCTCCCCCAATGGGAGAGGGGTCGTGGAGCAAGTGTGATTCAGCGCACAAACGTGACGAAACCAGCCATGTTCGCGATCGCCCCGATCCCACCGTGCTGGCTGAAGGCAAGACGGCGCGGCTCGCCGCCCACGGTGATCGCCTGGCTGAGATGGTGATTCTGGAGGTTGAAAATCTGCACCGTGCCGCCGGACGGGATCGCCACCCACGCCTGAACGTCGTCCGCCGTGACGCCGACGCCGAAGCCGCCGCCCGACAACTGCATCGTCGCGGTGATGGCCCCGGTCTGCAGCGTGATCTCACTCAGGTAGCCTGCTTCATTGGCGACATAGAGCCGGTCGCCCTTGCGCGTAATCGCCATCCCCTGCGGCGTTCCACCAACGACGAACGTGCGCAGCGCGGCCCCGGTGAACATGTCGAGCTCCGTAACCGTGCCGTTCAGAAATGCCGAGACGTAGATGATGCGGTTGTCCGGCGCGACGACGAACGCGTTCGGCGCCAGGCCGACGTCGGTGCTGCCGATGATCTGGTTCGTCCCGGTATCGACGATGAGAACCGTTGGGGAGGCCGTGCCGACGAACAGGCGTGATCCGTCGGGAGAGACCTGAACCGCGATCGGATTCAGGCCGGGGGTGGAGATGGTGGCGATGACCTGGGCGGTGGACACGTTGATCACCGACACGTTGTTGCTCAGCTGGTTGGCGACGTACGCCGTTCCGCCGTCGGGAGAGAATCCAACCCCGGTCGGCGCGTCGCCGGTGGCGACAAATCCATCGAGCGTCTTGGTTCTCGTGCTCGTGATGCCGACGCCGGCATTGAACGCTTCAGTGAGATGGACTAACGTGAAACTCAGGGATCGGAGCGGTTAGGCTGATATTGCGACACGTAGGTTGCGGCACGCGACAGCTACATTGACGGACGATGCTGTTCTCCGACCTCTCCAATACCTCGCGTCAGGTGGCTATAAGCTCCGGCCGACTCGCGAAAATCGATCTGCTGGCTGATGTGCTGCGGCGCGCGGCTCGAACCGAGAGCGAGACCGCGATCGCGTTTCTCTCGGGAACGCTGCGACAATCGAAGCTCGGCGTCGGTTACAGGTTGCTACAACGCGTCGCCTCCGAACCTTCTGCCGCCGACGCAACACTCACTCTCGCCGATGTCGAAGCGGCCCTGCAGCGTATCGAGAGCGCCGCAGGGAAGGGCTCCGCCAAGGCGAAGGAGACGGCGCTGCGCGCAGTCTTCGGCCGCGCCACGCAACCAGAGCAGGAGTTTCTGTTTCGCCTCATCACCGGAGAGGTTCGCCAGGGTGCTCTCGAAGGCGTGATGATCGAGGCCGTGGCGCGCGCCGCGGGTATCGACGCGAGCATCGTGCGGCGCGCCACGATGCTGGCGGGTGATTTGAGCGTAGTGGGGAAAGCCGCGCTCACCGAAGGCGCAGCCGGTCTCGATCGCTACACAGTGCACCTCTTCCGTCCGATTCAGCCAATGCTGGCACAGACGGCGGACGACGTGTCGCAGGCGATCGCGCAGCTGGGCCGCGCGGCGCTCGAGATCAAGCTCGACGGCGCCCGGATCCAGGCGCACAAGTCGGGCGACGAGGTGCGCGTGTTTTCGCGGCTCCTGAACGAGGTCACGCCGGCCGTGCCGGAGGTGGTCGAGGCGGTGCGGCGCCTCCCGGTGGCGACAGTCATCCTCGACGGCGAGGCAATCGCGCTGCACGCCGACGGCTCGCCATTGCCGTTCCAGGAGACGATGCGACGCTTCAGTCGCAAGCTCGATGTGGATCAACTCAAGGCCGACCTGCCATTGCGACCGTTCTTCTTCGACATCCTCTACAAGGACGGCCAAGCGCTTATCGATGAGCCGCATGAACGACGCGCCATGCTACTGGCGGAGCTCGTGCCGGAAGCTGAGCGGCCCGCGCGGATCGTCACCGATGACGCAGCGAGGGCGCAGGACTTCTACGAGCGGGCCATCGCCCAAGGCCACGAAGGGGTCATGGCGAAGTCGCTCGACGCGCCCTACGAAGCCGGATCCCGCGGCTCGGCGTGGCTCAAGGTCAAAGCCGTCCACACGCTCGACCTCGTCGTCCTCGCCGCCGAGTGGGGCCACGGCCGCCGCAAGGGCAAACTCTCGAACCTGCAC
>DASTHG010000462.1:0-14232 GCA_035718325.1 Gemmatimonadales bacterium
CGGTGAGGACGACGAGCGTGGTCGTCGCGATACGAGGTGGCGTGGACGCGGACACGGCGCGCAAAATGGCGCGGGACTTGGAGCCCCGCTAGCGCCGTTCCAACCTGTCGCACACAGTCCGGCAATGTTGTCCGTGGCGAAGGTGGTTGGAACGGCGCTAGCTTAGCGACTCGCCATGCCGCGCAAACGTCTCTCCGAAGCATCGCTGCGTCTGAAGCAGGCGTCCCACCCGGAAAGCCTGATGATGACGTATGCCTACAAGCCCGAATTGTCGGAAGGTGCGCTCAAGGTCCCGATTTTCCAGACGTCGACGTTCGTGTTCAAGACGGCGGAAGAAGGCAAGGCGTTCTTCGAGATTGCGTATGGTCTCCGCAAGAAGGGCGAGACCGAATCCGCCGGGCTCATCTACAGCCGCATCAACAACCCCGATCTCGAGATCCTGGAAGAACGCCTGGCGCTGTGGGACGGCGCCGAAGCATGCGCGGTGTTCAACACCGGGATGGCCGCGATCGCGACGACGCTCATGGCGCTCGTCCATCCGGGCGAGATCGTGCTTTACAGCACACCGTTGTACGGTGGCACGGACCATCTCCTGAAATACGTGCTGCCCGTGTTCGGCGTCCGGCCGGTGCCGTTTCGTGCCGACGCCTGCGCCGGCCCCGCCGACCTCGCGGCCGCCCTCGCCACGGCGGGCGTAGCGGCAGCGGACCCCGTCTCGGTGTTGCTGGTCGAGACACCGGCGAACCCCACGAACGCGCTCGTCGATCTCGCGGCCTGTGCCGAGTTTGCCCGGCGCCGTAGCGCCGGTGGACGGCGGCCGCTCGTGCTCGTGGACAACACCTTTCTCGGACCGCTGTGGCAGCAGCCTTTGCTGCACGGGGCGGACATCGTTCTCTATTCAGCGACCAAGTACATCGGCGGGCACTCGGATCTGCTGGCCGGCGCGGCGCTCGGCGCGCGGGTGATGCTCGAGCCGGTGCGGGCGCTGCGCACGTTTTTCGGTACGCTCGCCGACCCCTGGACCGGATGGCTGCTGATGCGCAGTCTCGAAACCCTGAAGCTGCGCATGACTTCGGCGATGAAGAACGCGCGCTACGTCGCCGACTTTCTGGCGGGGCACGAGAAGATCGAGCGCGTCTACTATCTCGGACATTTGCGGGAGGGCGACCCCCAGCATGCCGTGTACCGCAAGCAGTGCTCCGGTCCGGGGGCGATGGTGTCGTTCGACGTGAAGGGCGGCGAAGCGGAAGCGTTCCGGTTCCTCAACGCCCTGAAGCTCGTCAAGCTGGCCGTCAGCCTGGGCGGCACGGAGTCGCTGGCGGAGCATCCCTATTCGATGACGCACGCCGACGTGAGTCCCGAGGCCAAGCGGGCCGCGGGGATCAGCGATCGCTTGATCCGGTTGTCGGTAGGCATCGAGCACCCGGATGATACGATCGCGGACCTCGCGCAGGCGTTAGAGCAGGTGTAATGTGACTTGGATTGTGTACATCCTGCGCTGCGGAGACGATTCGCTGTACACGGGCGTGACGAATGACCTGGCCCGACGCCTGTCCCGCCATCGGGCGGGAAAGGGCGGCGCCTACACGCGCAGCCGGCTCCCGGTGCGGCTCGTTTACACCGAGCGGCGCCGCAGCCGCGGCGCGGCGCAGTCGCGCGAAGCGGCGATCAAGCGGCTGCCGCGGGTGGCCAAGCTGGCATTGACGAGGGGCGCGAGGCGATGAGCCTGCGACGGCGGGACCTGGCAGGCGCGATTCTCGCACTGGCGGTCGCCGCGTTGTTCGTGCGGCTCGGCGTGTGGCAGCTGAATCGCCTGGCGGACCGGAAGGCGCGCAACGCCGAGATCGAGGCCGCGCATGAACTGGCTCCGGTCGAGCTGCCCTTGCATCGGGTCGAGCCGGAGGCGCTGCGGGACCGTCGCGCGCACGCGCGCGGCGTGTACGACTACACGCACGAGCGCGTCTGGAGGGGCCGGACGTACGACGGGGCGCCGGGCGTGGCACTGCTTACGCCGCTGCGGCTTTCGGACGGGTCGGCCGTGTTCGTGGACCGCGGCTGGGTGCCGTCGCCGGATGCAGCCCACGTCGACGCCACCCGCTATCGCGAAGGCGACTCCGCCGACGTCACGGGACTCGCGCTCCCGGCGCCGCGCGATCGCGGCGACGTCGATCCGCCGGCACTGAAAGATTCCTTGCCGTATACGGTGCTGCGCATCGTCATCCAGTTGAACGACAGCACCGCCCGGCACCCGAGCGGCCTCAAGCGCTGGCGTCCACCGGCGCTCGACAACGGTCCGCACCTGTCGTACGCCATTCAGTGGTTCTGTTTTGCGGGGATTGTGATTATCGGAGTGGCGGTGTTGCTGTGGAGAACGTCAAGAGCGTCGAGTAAGACCGTCGAGTAGCAAACGTCAAGAGAACGCGTGCACGACGTTATCTCCACGCCTTCTCTTGACGTCTCTGCTTGACGCCTTCTCGGGACGCACTCAGTTTCTACCCGCCGTCGTCCCCCTTCCTGGAGCTCATGTTATGCGAAGTGTCTTGACCGCGACGGTCCTCGCCGCCGTTGTTCCGGTACTGCTGCATCCCGATCCGGCTCCTGCCGGCGTGGTGCGCACCTGGTCCGCCGATAGCGGCCGGGACAGCACGAAGGACACGGTTCCCAAGAACGACTCGCTGCCCCTCGCGACGACGCGCTCCGTGTCGTTCGACGTATCGGAAGGGACGTGGATGTCCCTCGATCTGTCCCCCGACGGGCAGACGATCGTGTTCGAGCTGCTCGGCGATCTCTACACGCTGCCGGTGGCCGGCGGTACGGCGACGCGGCTCACCTCGGGTCCGTCGTTCGACTCGCAGCCGCGCTATTCCCCCGATGGGAAGCACATCGTCTTTCTGTCGGACCGCGGCGGGGCGGAGAACGTCTGGATCTGCGACGCCGACGGCAAGAATGCCAAACCCGTCACCAAGGGCACGACGAGCCTCTACGCCAGCCCCGAATGGACGCCCGACGGCAATTACATCGTCGCGTCGCGGACGAGCGTGCTGGGCAGCATCTACGAGCTGTGGTTGTATCACAAGGACGGCGGCTCCGGCGTCGCGATGATCAAGTCCGGCGTCAAGGGCGGGCTGTTCGGCGGCCAGGGCTGGAACACGCTGGGAGCGGCGTTCGGGCAGGATCCCCGTTACGTCTGGGTCGCGCGGCACCGCAACGGCTTCGGCTACGATCTGAAATTCCCGCTGTGGCAGGTCGCGATCTACGACCGCCAGACGGGGAAGACGTTCGTGCAGACTGATCTCTACGGCAGCGCGATGCGGCCGATTCCGTCGCCCGACGGCAAGTGGCTGGTGTACGCGACGCGCTACGATACGGAGACGGGGCTGCGGCTGCGCAATCTCGCCACCGGTGACGAGAAGTGGCTCGCCTATCCCGTCACCCGGGACGATCAGGAATCGCGCTTCACGCGTGACTTGGAGCCCGGGAGCTCGTGGACCCCCGACTCCCGCGCCCTGATCACGTCCTACGGCGGCAAATTGATGCGCATCGACGTAGCGTCGGGGCAGGCGACGCCGATCCCGTTCACCGCGCACGTCACGCAGCGGCTCGGCCCGCTGGTGCGCTTCGAGAATCATGTCGACACGGGCCAGGTGCAGATCCGTCAGATCCGTGACGCACGGTTGTCGCCTGACGGGAAGCGCATCGTGTTCAGCGCGCTCGACAAGCTGTACGTCATGGATTTCGGCGCGGCACCGCGGCGGCTCACCGACGACACCGTGCACGAGCAGGCGCCGACCTGGTCGCCCGACGGCCAGTGGGTGGCGTACGTCACCTGGACATCGGGGCAGGGCGGGTCCTTGATGAAGGTGCGGGTGGACGGGAAGTCCCGCACACGGCTCGTTGCCGATCCCGCGTTTTTCGATAGCCCGGTCTGGTCCCCAGACGGGAACCGCATCGTCGCGGTGAAAGGGCCGCGCCAGCCGCGCATCAACGAGCGGTTCGGGCCGGGCTACGATCTCGTGTGGGTGCCCGCCGCGGGCGGCACGCCGACGCGGATCACTCCGTACGACGGCTCAGGCCGGCCGCACTTCGCGCGCAGCTCGGACCGCGTCTACTACTACGCCGACACCGCGGGACTCGTCTCGGTGCGCTGGGACGGTACCGACCGGCGCAGCTACATCAAAGTGAACGGCTTCACCTATCCCGGTCCCGGCGCCGAGCCCGATGCGGCGGACGAGATCATCATCAGTCCCGATACCGACCGGGTGCTCGCGCTCCAGGGCAACAACGTCTACGTCGTCACGCTGCCGGAGCTGGGCGGAGAGATTCCGTCGATCAACGTGTCGGACCCGATGGCCGCGCCGTTCCCGGTGAAACGCCTCACCCGCATCGGCGGTGACTTCATCGGGTGGAGCGCCGACGGCAAGCTGGCGACGTGGTCGATCGGCGCGTCGTTCTTCCGCTGGGACCTCGCCGCCGCCGACTCCGCGGAGAAGCTCAAGGCGCGCAGCGACTCGATCCGCGCCGATTCGGTCAAGAAAGCGCAAGCCGACAGCACGCGCCCCAAGCCCGACTCCGCGGCGAAGGCGCGTCTCGACTCGCTGGCCAAGGCGCCGGCGTACGAAGGCGTACGCGCGGACGTGGTGCTGCGGGCAGCGCGCGACGTCCCCAGAGGGACGGTGGTGCTGCGCGGCGCGAAGCTCGTGACGATGAAGGGAGACGAAGTCATCGACAAAGGTGATATCGTCGTGACCGACGGCCGCATTGTCTGGGTCGGCCCGCAGGGCGGCGGGAATCCTCCCGCTGGCGCCCGCATCATCGATGTGACGGGAAAGACGATCATCCCCGGCCTGGTCGATGTGCACGCGCATCCGTGGGCCCAGTTCGGTGTGCACCAGACACAAGTGTGGAAATATCTCGCCAACGTGGCGTGGGGCGTGACGACGGTACGCGATCCGCAGACCGCCACCACCGACGTCTTAACCTACGCCGACCAGATCGAGACCGGCGAGCTGATCGGACCGCGGCTGTATCACACCGGACCGGGCGTGTTCTGGAACGAGAACTTCCAGAGTCTCGACGACGCCCGCAACACGCTGAAGCGTTACAGCGAGTTCTACCACACCCACTGGATCAAGCAGTACATGGTGGGGAACCGCAAACAGCGGCAGTGGGTGATCATGGCGGCGAGGGAGCTGGGCCTGATGCCCACGACCGAGGGTGGCCTCGACTTCAAGATGAATCTGACCGAGATGCTGGACGGCTATCCCGGGCATGAGCACAGCTACCCGATCATGCCGCTGTATCAGGACGCGGTGCAGCTGACGGCGCAATCCGGGATCACGTATACCCCCACGCTGCTCGTCAATTACGGCGGTCCGTTCGGCGAAGACTACTTCTTCGAGCACTACAACGGGCACGATGACCCGAAGATGCGCCGCTTCGTGCCGCACGAGGTGCTGGACGAGCGCTTTGAGCGGCGCGACTGGTTCCGCGACGATCAGTACGTCTACAACCGCATCGCCGCCTCCGCGGCCAAGGTGCTCCGCGCCGGGGGCAACGTCGGCATGGGGTGCCACGGCGAGATGGACGGCATCGGCTGCCACTGGGAGCTGTGGGCGATGAGCTCGGGCGGGATGACGCCGCTCGAAGTGATTCGCGTCGGCACGATCGACGGCGCGCGTGCCCTGGGACTGGACCGGGACTTGGGCTCGCTCGAGCCCGGCAAGTACGCCGATCTCATCGTGCTCGACGCCGATCCGATGCAGGACATTCATAACACCAACACGATTCACTACGTGATGAAGAACGGCCGACTCTACGATGGCCCGACGCTCGACGAGGTGTGGCCGCGGGAGAAAAAACTCCCCACGATGTGGTGGTGGGGAGAGGAGCCGCCGACGGCCGGGAGATAGACGACGAGGGATGAGGCGCCAGTAGACGCCGAGCCGCTGAGCCGCCGAGTGGATGTCAGGATTGAGGGATGAGGCACCCTCACGCCTCACACCTGGGCGTCCACTCGGCGGCTCGGCGGCTGAGCGTCTCCCCGGGCGTCTTTCGCCTCGCCCCTACCATTTGCTATTGAGGGTGACTAGCTTGCGCGCGGTAGCACAAGAACCGCGAGCTGGCATCCTTCCGTAGGACGGTCCCGCTCAGGAGCGGGCCTCACATCTGTAGGCTCATCCCTAGGTTCGAAAACAAGAGTCGTCGAGTGAACGACGTCGAGAACCCGCGTCGAGGAGAACCGTTGTGTACGGTTTCCCTTGACGGTTCTTCGAGACGTATGTCCTCGACGCAGTTCAGCAAGGAGTAGTATGCCTTTCGCTTCCCTCGGGCTCGTGCCCGAACTCGTTCGTGCCGTATTCGAAGAAGGATACGAGCAGCCCACACCGATTCAGCAGGAAACCATTCCCCTCGCGCTCGCGGGCCGCGACCTCATCGGCTCGGCCCAGACCGGAACGGGGAAGACCGCCGCATTCCTGCTGCCGATTCTCCAGCGGCTCGCAGCCGGCAAGCGTCCCCATACGCTGCGCGCCCTCATCCTCGCGCCCACGCGCGAGCTCGCCGAACAGGTGCTGCAGATGGCGCGCGGCTACGGGCGCCATGTTTCCGTGAGCGCCGTGGCCATTTACGGCGGCGTGGGGATGGAGCCCCAGACCAAGGCGCTGGCGCGCGGCACCGACATCGTCGTGGCGACACCGGGCCGATTGCTCGATCACATGGAGCGCGGCCACGTCGACTTTTCCCGCCTCGAGGTGCTGGTGCTCGACGAGGCGGACCGCATGCTCGACATGGGCTTCGCCCCCGACGTGAACCGCATCCTCCGCGCGCTCCCCGAGGAGCGGCAGACGCTGCTCTTTTCGGCGACGATCTCCCCGGAGGTCGACGCGCTCGCGCGGAAGGCCCTTTCGGGCCACGCTTCGGTGGAAATCGGGCGCCGCGCCCAGACGGCGGAGGGGATCGAGCACGTCATCGTCGCGGCCGACAAGCTCAAGAAGCGCGACGTGCTGGCGGCGATCCTGCAGGCGAAGCCCGTGGGTCAGACGCTGATTTTCACGCGCACCAAGTACGGCGCCGACAAGCTGGTCACCTTCCTGCGGCGCTCCGGCATCATCGCCAACGCGATTCACGGCGACAAGGCGCAGAGCCACCGCACCCGCACGCTCGACGCGTTCCGGGCCGGCTCGGCCGAGATCCTCGTGGCGACCGACATCGCCGCCCGCGGCATCGACGTGGACGGGATCCGCATGGTCGTGAACTACGATGTCCCGAACGATCCCGAGACGTACGTGCATCGGGTGGGTCGCACCGCGCGGGCGGGGGCGCGCGGGCTGGCGCTCACGCTCCTCTCCCCCGACGAATGGCTCCTGATGGCCGACATCGAAAAGCTGGTGGGGCAGGTGTTCCCGCGGGAGATCATCCCCGGCTTCGAGCCGTCGGTCGCACCGCTGCAGCCGAGACAGGCGGCGGTGAAGCGGCCATCGCTGACGATCCGGGGCCGCAGCGGCGGGACGCGCCGGCGCTAGCGCGCGTCGCCTGCGTCGATTTTGTCGAGGAACGCACGAACCGCCGCGACGTAGCGCTCCGGGTAGTCTTGCATCGGCAGGTGGCCGGTTGAATCGAACACGACGACCTCCGACCCCTTGATGTGGCTCTGGTAGAGGCGCGTGGTGGCCGGCGTCGACGGGTCGTACTGGCCGACGAGAAACAAGGTCGGCACGGTGATCTCGGCGAGCCGGTCGCTGCGGTCATACGCTCCGAGGGGACCGGTGGCGGCGCGACACGGTCCCCAGATCACATTGCTGGCGGTTGGATCGTACCCTTGGACTGCGCTGTCCAGATCGACCGACCACGGCAGCCGCCGGGCGAAGAACCTGACATAGTACTCGCCCATCGCGGTCTGGTAGTCGGCGGCTTCGCAGGTGAGATCCCGCTCGTGGCGGGCCAGCACGGCCCGCACGGAGCCGGGCAGCGTGGCGACGAGGCTGTCGTCGTCACGCTTGTAGCGGTGGAAGTCGAGCGCCGGCCCCGCCATGATCAGACTCTTCACTCCCACGGGATGCGACAACACGTAGTCGGTCGCGAGCATCGTGCCCCACGAGTGGCCGTAGAGGTGGACTTCCGTGAGCCCGAGGGCTCGCCGGACCTCCGCCAGCTCCGACAGGAAGCGCTGCATCGTCCAGAGCGCCGAGTCGACCGGATGCTCGGAGTGCCCGCTGCCGAGTTGATCGTAGAACACGACCGGCCGCTCGTCGGCGAGCGCCGCCAGCGGCTTCAGATACGTGCTCGGTACACCTGGGCCACCATGCAGCACCAGCAGCGGTGTGCGCGTGCCGCCGCCCACGATGCGGTACCACACGCGACCGCCCGTCACCGGGATGTATCCCTCCCGTGGCGAGAGGCCGCGGGGGCCGCTGTGGCCGCACGCCAGAGCCGCCAGCGCCAGGCCTGTGAGTACCACGACGCGAGCCGTCATCGCTCCCTCCGCTGGAAATTGGGTCGGAGAGCCAGCGCTTCCCTCTCGAGCTGTTGAAACCGCGGATCTGCGCGCATCGGATCCCACAGCGGGTTCCTGAGTCCGACCCACAACGCTGTCGTCCGCGGGACGCGTTGCAGCAATCGCACGGCGGCCTCACGCTCGCCCACCGCGAGGTGGGCGAGGGACAGGTACGCGAGCATCGTGCCCAGGTGGATGCCCGCTGGTGGGTGGCGTCGCACCAGCGACTCGAGGTGTCGGCGTGCGGTGCCGGAGTCACCGCGTGCTGCGGCGACGACGACGCGCATCGCTGCATAATACGAGTCGGCGATGGAATCCGACTCGAGGGACGGTTGTAGCAGCCCGCCGATGGACTCCAGGTCCTCCCGCGCGCCCGTCGTATCGCGCAACACGACGCGCGCCAGCAGCCGCAGCGAATGCACCGATACGTCGTGGCGCCCGAGGGCGATGGCGCTGTCGAGCATCCGCGCTGCGTCGGCGGGACGATGATCGAGCAGGCGCATCCAGCCTTGCAGCCAGGCGGCGACCGCAAGGTCGGGATCGAGCGCCAGCGCCTGGCGGAATGCGGAGTCCGCCTGGGCCAGGTCGCCTCCGATATCGCACACGCGACCATACTGGTACCACACCTCGGCATTGCGCGGGTCGAGAGTCCGTGCCCGGTTCAGCGCATCGAACGCCGGCTGCAGACAGTCCGGCCCCGCGGCGTCGCAACCAATCTCGGCTACCGTGATCGCGGGATTGAGCCCAAAGCCACGCCATCCCTCCGCAGCCTTGGGGTTCGGCACGAGCAGGAATCCGCGCGCCAGCCAGCCGTCGACACTCGCCGAGTCGAGCGCGATGGCGCGGTTGGCGGCGCCGAGTCCGAGCGCGATGAGGCTATCGTGCGACAGGCCGTTGTAGGGCCACGGCCAGGCCGCGTAGATGCCGTAGACCAGCCCCAACCGCCCGTAGGCGGCGGCGAAGCGCGGGTCGAGCTGCAGCGCCGCTTGGTACTCCACCATCGCGCGATGCCCGTCGGTTTCCGACGTGCGGCGCGTGAGATAGAGGTTGCCCTTGAGATAGTGGTCGTACGCCGCGGGATTCTGAGTCGGCCGTGTGGTCAACGTTGCCCGCTCGCTGGGTGCGAGCTGTCCCACGACCGCTGCCGCGACGGCCGGCGCGATCTCATCCTCGATCGCGAGCACGTCGCGGTCGAGACGATCGAACGTGGTCCCCCACACGTGCTGGCCCGAGGCGGCGCGCACCAGCTCGACGCGCACGCGGACGCGCGTCCCGGCGCGCTCCAGACTCCCGGTCACCAGGTAGGCCACGCCGAGGCTGCGCCCCATGGCGCCGAGGTCGGGATCGGCGATACCCCGAAAGCGGCGCACCGCGTAGCGCGACTTAATGGTGAGACGCTGCACCTGCCCGAGACGGGAAATGATCTCTTCGGTGACGCCGTCGACGAGATAGGCGTTCGCGGAATCACGCGACAAGTTGTCGAGATAAAGGACGGCGACTGAGGACGGGGGCGCGATGCCCGTGTCTGCGACACGGGAGGGAAATACCCACTTCCACACGCTCGGGATAACCAGGGCTCCGGCCACGGCGATGACGCCGAGCAGTGCGGCCAAGCGGATGCGAGGCGCACGGGCCCCTCCCGACACAGCGGCTGCGCGCAGCGCCTCGCTGAATTGCGCCGCCGTGGCGAACCGATCGGCTGGATTTCTCGCCAACGCCTTGTCAAGGACCTGCGTCAGCTGCGGCGGGAGCCCCTCGGCCCCCGAACCTCGGGCGACTGCCGCACTCGCCAGGGGCATATCGCCTACCAGCATCTCATGCAGCAGACAGCCCAAACTGTAGAGGTCCGAGCGACCATCGAGGTCCTTCCGTCCGGCCGCCTGCTCGGGACTCATATAGGCCGGCGTGCCGACGACGATCCCCGACCCGGTCAGATTGTCGTCCCCCGTCTCGCCTACCGCGCGGGCGATTCCAAAATCACTGATCACCGCATGGCCGGCTTGAAAGAGGACGTTCTCCGGCTTGATGTCGCGATGAATCAGACCGCGGCTATGCGCGTACGCGAGCGCATCCGCTATTTCCCGCGCGATCTGTACCGCCTCGACCGTCGAGAGTATCCGGTCACGCTCCAACCGGCTCCGCAGCGTCTCGCCCTCCACGTACGGCATCACGAAGTACAGCAATCCGTCGACCGATCCCGAGTCGAACAGCGGCAGGATGTTGGGGTGCGCGAGCTGGGCAGCGATGTCGATCTCTCGAAAGAACCGCTCGGGTCCAAGCAGGGGCAGGAGCGCGGGCTTCAGGACCTTGAGCGCGACTCGGCGGTGATGCTTGAGATCCTCCGCGAGATACACATGCGCCATGCCACCTTCACCAATCATGCGCTCGATGCTGTAGCGATCGCCGAGCGCGGCGCGCAGCCGGTCCAGGTGCGCGCTCCCGGCCGACGCTGCCAGCTGCTCCGCCATGCTATCGAGTGGCCCTCGACTTTCGTACGCGCGGAGAAGGGTGAGGAGTTCCTCGCGTAGCGCTGGATCAGCGATCGTCTCGACGAGGTACGCCTGCCGGAGGTGGGGTGGCCGGTCGATCACGGCCGCGAACAGCTCCTGAAGCCGTTCCGAGCGGCTCGGCGCCATCTAGGTCGTAACCTCTCCCGCCAGCTCGCGATTGAGCCATGCACGGGCGAAGGCCCAGTCACGTTTCACCGTTGCCGCCGACGTCCCGAGCACCGCGGCCGTTTCATCGACGGACATACCGCCGAAACAGCGATACTCCACCACCCGGCAGAGCCGTTCGTTCATCGCTTCGAGCCGGTCAAGCGTTTCGTTCAGCGCCAGCAGGTGGTCTGCGGGGACGGCCACATCCGGGACGTCGGCGAGCGGAACGCGCGTCGCCTCACCGCCGCGCTTGTCCCGCGAGCGGGCGCGGGCGTAGTCGACGAGGATGCGGCGCATGACACGCGCCGCGACGGCGACGAAATGCGCCCGGTCCTTCCACTGAACCTCATTCACATTGACCAGGCGCAGATACGCTTCGTGGACCAGGGCGGTGGTGCTCAAGGTGTGACCGGCATGCTCGTGACGCATGTGGCGGTGTGCAACCTCCCGCAGGTCGTCATAGACCAGGGGGATGAGTCGGTCCAATGCGTCCCCCTGGCCACGGGACAGCTCCCCCAGTAGCTGAGTTATGTCCTCACGGGCCATCGACTTAGAAAGTAGGGCCCAGTCCATGAGCCGCAAGCGGTCGGAATGTCGCCTCTCTAGTGAACCTCTTTCAGGGGCAGGCCATGTTCAGACTAGGCAGCGACAATCGAGCCAGCTCAGCACGCGGAGTTCATCACCTGCAATCTGCGCGGCGTGACAGACAGGAAACGACTCTATCCACCAAAGCACTGCTCTACGCCGCCGGTGCGCTTGCCCTGGCCGCCTGCTCGCCTCCGACCGAACCCACCGTGGCGAACCACGCTGCCGAGGCACTGCTGGTGCAACCTGGGCTGGTGCAAGTTCGAGTCGATACCGAAGTAGCATTCGTGCGCTACACATCCAACAGTAGAAACATCTTCACGGCGCACGCGGATGGCAGCGCGCAGACTCAGCTCACGTTCGGCGACGGCGCAGTCAGCCAGTCTCCCGGGTTCAGTCGAGACGGCAGTCGCATCGCATTCGCACATGAGGACGACCTGATCACGGCCATGTCCATTCAGGTCATGAACAGTTCCGGATCCGGGGTGACTACCTTGGAGTACGCGCCCTTGGGGTATCAAGATGATGAACCCACCTGGGGGCCCCCGTTCCTGGCTCCGTGGGGAGATCAAATCGCGTTCACGCGCTACAACGCCAACAGGACGCGCAGCGATATCTACAAGATCCGAGGGTCAGCCACGACGGGGACGTGGGCTGCGATCGCCCTGACCAACAACGGCGTGAGTGCCAAGCCGGCGTGGTCCCCCGATGGCTCGAAGATCGCCTACGTAAGTCAAGGCGCGGGCTGTGGCAAGGGCATCTACCTGATGAACCCGGATGGCACCGCGCAGACCCGGTGGTCCCCCTGCGGCTTGGACGCCGACATGCCCGCGTGGTCGCCAGACGGGTTGAAGATCGCGTTCGTTAATCAAAACGTCACTGAGATCTGTGTCGCGAACGTCAATGCTGGGGGTGTCCTGACCTTCTGCACTTCCGGTCTCGAATTCCCGATCGAGCGCGGCAAGGAGCTCGCCTGGTACCCGGACGGCACGAAGATCGCTTTCGGCAAAGAAGGAGTTATCTACGCGCTCCGGTTAAGCGACGGCCAAATCAGCCCGCTGATCAACATTTTCGCCGGCGCTTGGATGCCCACTGTGGGAGTTGTAACTACAAAGCAGTTTTAGATACTGCACGGTAGTTTCGGTTGATCCCTGACCCCGGGCCTCAGTCCGGGGTCAGGCCGCTGACGGGTTGTGGGCCTCCTCCTAGCGTTTGTCGATCGACACGTACCCTCGCGCCGGCGCGCCGATATAGAGCTGCCGTGGTCGTGAAATCTTCTGCTCCTTGTCCGTCAGCATCTCCTGCCATTGCGCCAGCCACCCCGGCGTCCGTCCGATGGCGAACAGCACGGGGAACATGTCGACCGGAAACTTCATCGCTTCGTAAATGATGCCGGAGTAGAAATCGACGTTGGGGTACAGCTTCCGCGACACGAAGTAGTCGTCCTGCAACGCGATGCGCTCGAGCTCGAGCGCCAGATCGATGAGCGGGTTCTTGCCGGTGACCGCGAACACTTCATCGGCCACCTGTTTGATGATGCGGGCCCGCGGATCGTAGTTCTTGTAGATGCGGTGACCGAATCCCATCAGCTTCACGTCGCCGCGTTTCACGCGCTCGACGTACGCCGGCACCTTGTCCTTCGAGCCGATCTCCCGCAGCATGCGCAGCACTTCTTCATTGGCGCCGCCGTGCAGCGGGCCGTACAGCGCCGCCGCGGCCGCCGCCATGGTGGAGTAGGGGTCGGCGTGCGCCGATCCCACGCCGCGCATCGCGCTGGTCGAGCAATTCTGCTCGTGGTCGGCGTGGAGGATGAACAGCACGTCGAGCGCGTGCTCCAGCACCGGGTGCGGCTTGTACTTCACCTCCGTCGCCTTGAACATCATGTTCAGGAAGTTGCCGGTGTAGCTGAGGTCGTTGTCTGGGTACGCGTACGGCATGCCGATGGTGTGACGGTGTGCGAACGCCGCCAGCGTCGGGGTTTTCGCGATGAGGCGATGGATCTGGTCGCGCCGGGACGTCGCATCCGCGATGTGTTTCGCCTCGGGATAAAACGTCGACAGCGCGGCCACGGTGCTCACGAACACGCCCATCGGGTGTGCGTCATGGTGGAAGCCGTCGATGAATTTCTTGATGTTCTCGTGAATGATCGTGTGGTGGGTGATGTCGTACACCCACTGGTCCAGCTCGGCCGGCTTGGGCAGCTCGCCGTTGAGGAGCAGGTACGCCGTCTCGAGGAACGTGCTGCGCTCCGCCAACTCCTCGATCGGATACCCGCGGTAGCGCAGAATGCCGCGATCCCCGTCGATGTAGCTGATGGCGCTGCGGCACGCCGCGGTGTTGAGGTAGGCCGGGTCGTAACTCAGCAGCCCGAAGTCCTCAGGGCCCGTCTTGATCTGTCGCAGATCGGCGGCCCGGACCGCTCCCTCGTGGATCGGGAGCTCGTAGGTTTTTCCCGTACGGTTATCGACGATCGTCAAGGTTTCAGAAGGCACTCGAATT
>DASTHG010000463.1:0-8369 GCA_035718325.1 Gemmatimonadales bacterium
GCCAGTAGCCCTTCACCGGCGTGCGGTACTTTGCCCACGCCGGTGCCGGCCGGAGGAAAAAGAGCTGGTGCAGCGCGAGCTCGCCCTGGAAGATGTTCCCCTCGGTGAGGCCGATCGTGTCCTCGATGTCCTTCGGCGTGATGACCTGCCGGTGGAGGATCGCCTTCTTCAAGTTGGGCGCGTACTCGGAGAGCGTGTTCACCACCGCGTCGCCGAACGCCTCGCGCTTGGCGTCGGTCCAGCCGCCGCTCACGTTGTACGGCGCGTATTGGACAAAGATGGACATCACGTGTTTCCCCGGCGGCGCCATGCCGGGATCGATCATCGACGGAATGATGACGTCCATGTACGGCGCCCGGGAAAACTCACCGTACTTGGCGTCGTCGTAGGCGCGCTCGAGGTACTCGATGCTCGGCGAGATCGACACCGCGCCGCGCAGGTGCGGCCCCATGCCGGGCAGACACGTGAAGTTCGGCAGCGCGTCGAGCGCGAGGTTCACCTTTCCCGAGGAGCCGCGGAACTTGTAGCGGCGGATGTCGGAGACGAACTCGTCGGGAAGGTGGTCGTCCCCCACGAGCTGCAGGAACGTGCGATGCGGATCGAGACTCGAGACCACGACCCGCGCACGCAGCTCCTCGCCGCTCTCGAGCACCACGCCCGATGTCCCGCCGCGCCGCACCAGGATCTTGCTCACCCCGGCCTCGGTACGGATCTCGGCGCCGAAGCGGCGGGCCGCTCCCGCGATCGACTCGCTGATGGCGCCGGTGCCGCCCTTGGCGAATCCCCAGGCGCGGAACGAGCCGTCGATCTCCCCCATGTAATGGTGCAGCAGGACGTAGGCCGTTCCGGGGGAGCGCGGCCCGAGGAACGTGCCGATGATGCCGCTCGCCGACTTCGTCGCCTTGAGCGCGTCGGTCTCGAACCATTCGTCGAGGTAATCGGCGGAGCTCATCGTCATCAGCTTGTAGAGCGCGTGGAACCGCTCCTGCCCCAGGTCCCTGAAGTGGCGGCCGAAGCGCAGCAGACCGGTCAGCTCGCGCGGCGAGAGCGAGGTGGGGTCGGGCGGCATCATCCCGAGGATCGGCTTCACCGCCTGCGCCATGTGATGCATCAGCCGTCCGAATTCCGTCATCGCCTCCGCGTCGCGCAGCGAATGGCGGGCGATTTCGCGGCGTGTCTTGTCGGGGTCGCCCCAGGCGGCGAGGTAGTCGCCGTTGTCGAGCGGCGTGACGGTGCTCTCGAGCGGCAGGATCTCGAGGCCGTGGCGCGGCAGGTCCAGGTCGCGGATGATCTCGGGCCGCAGCAGGCTCACGACATAGGAGAACACCGAGAACTTGAATCCCGGGAAGATCTCTTCGGTAACCGCCGCGCCGCCCACCAAGTGGCGCCGCTCCAGCACGAGCACCTGCTTGCCGGCACGCGCGAGGTAGGCCGCGGTGACCAGTCCGTTGTGCCCGCCGCCAATGATGATCGCGTCCCAGGTCGTACTCATGCTCGTTTGCGCGGAGGGTTGAAGAACGGCAGCGCGCGGACCGTGGCCCCGGCGCGCTTGCGGCGATGCTCCACGGTGACTTCCATCTCGACGACCGTGTCCGGCTCGCCGTAGGGGCCTTCAAGGTGCGCCAGCGCGATGTAGCGCTTGAGCAGCGGCGACCAGCAGCCGCTCGTCGCGTAGCCGACCTGGACCCCTCCCATGTACAGCGGCACGCTCGCCCGCCAGGCGGTGGCGGGCAGTTTGGGCGGCAACCCGACGTCGGCGTAGAGGCGCTCGAGGGCGTCCCAATCGACTTCGACGCCCATGAAGCGCCAGGCGGGTCCGCGCTCCTTTTCGGCGACCAGGGCGTCCCGGCCGTTGAAGCGGTCCTTGTCGAGGGCCACCGTCCAGCCGAGCGACAGCTCGTACGGCGTCGACATCTGGGACTCGATCAGCGCGTGGTGGGCCGAGATGTAGTCGACGTCGATGAGCAGGAGCCCCGCCTCGTTGCGCACCAGGTCGAGCGCCAGGAGGCCGGCGGGTGTGATGCCGTACCCGCTCCCCGACTCGATCAGTGCGTCCCACACGGGGAGGGCACGCGGCGCGTCGACCCAGATCTCATAGCCGAGATCGCCGGTGTAGCCGGTGCGCGAGATCGTGACCGGGACGCCGCGGATCTTGGCGGCCGTGAGCCGGAAGTACTTGAGGGCTGACAAGTCTTGTTCGCTTGCGAGCTCGAGGATCACGCGCGACAGCGGGCCTTGCAGCGACAACGCGGCGGTGCGCTCCGAGATGTCCTCGATTGTGCATTCGAGGCCGGAGGCGTTGAGATGCAGCCAGCGGATGCTGGGGTCGGCCGACGTCATGCGGAACGTCGTTTCGTCGAGTCGCGACACCGTACCGTCGTCGATCACCTTGCCGCGGGCATCACACCACGGCGTGTAGAGCACCTGCCCGATCTTGGACTTGGCGACGTCGCGGGTGACGATGCGATCGAGCAACCGCGTCGCGTCGCGGCCGCCGATCAGATACTTGTAGAGCGGTGTGACGTCGAACAACGCCGCCGAGCTGCGCACCGCATGGTATTCCCGCTCGTGAGTCAGCTCGTATACACTGGCCATCGTGTAGCCGGCCCAGCGCCGCCACGCGAAGCCTTCCATGAGGGCGCTGGTGCGCGGGTGGAACGGCGATTCCTTCAGCACGGCATCCCTCGGTAGCCCAGCGCGTTGGAGATGCGGTCGGCGGCGGCGCGGACCTGCCGGCCCAGGAGGGCGATGCGCGCGGCGGGGAAGCGCACGCGCGGGCCGCCGAGGCTGATGGCGGCGACGGGGCTCCCGCCCGAATCCCGCACGGCGGCGCCCACGGCGACGTAGCCGCGCTCCAGCTCCTCGGCGGCAACGGCGTACCCGCGGCGCTGAACGCGTCCGAGCTCCCGGTCGAGCGCGCCCGCCGCCGTGATCGTGCGCGGCGTGTGGCGGGAGAGCCGGTGCCCCAGCAGGACGCGGCGCTGCTCGGCGGGGAGCAGGGCGAGCAGCGCCTTGCCGGTGGACGTGGCGTGCACCGGCCAGCGCGTGCCGACTTCGGGGACGGCGCCGAGCAGCGCGCGGCCCGGGACTTCGTGGAGGATGAGCATCGCTCCCCCCACCGGGACTTCGAGCGTGGCGGTTTCGCCGGAGCTGGCGGCGAGGGTCTCGAGCTCGGGGACGACGATGTCGCGCAGGTCCGAGGCGCGCGCGGCGCGGGCGCCGAGGGCGATCGCTTCGGGGCCGAGGCGGTAGTGCTCGCCGGCAGCATCGCGGGTGACCATGCCCTCGCGCTCCAGCGCTGCGAGCAGCCGGTGGGCAGTGGCCTTGTGCAGGTGGGCGGCACGGGCCAGGTCGGTCAGGCGCCAGCCGCGGCGGGCGTCGGAGAACGCCTTGAGGAGGCTGACAGCGCGGGCGACGGCCTGCGTGCCGGGATAGGTCCTGGCGCTGATCACAATGTGAAACCGAGTCTCATAAAGTGGAACAAAAAGACTCCCCCCAATCGTCGCTGTCAAGGCGGCTGGGATGTAGTCCCTCGGCTGACTGCTCCTCTCGCATGGAAATTGCCGAGGAGGTACTGTCCCACCATGTTGCAGCGAGCGGTCTGCGAAAGGATCGACGTCGTGCGGCGAGACTCGACTCTTGCGAGACAGAAGGTGCCGGTCGGCTGGTGGCTTGGGCTGCTTGCGCTCTGCGCCTGCGCAGACTCGAGTGTCGGACCATTGCATCCGCCGAACACCCTCATCGCGGTCGGGGACACGGTGCAGGGTCACGTGCCTCCCGGCGGTGGCCTATTCCGGTATCAATTTCCGGCGAGCGCCAACGTCTGGTACGCGGTTTTTCTCCAAACCCGGGGCTCGCCGATCCTGCTCGATGCGAGCGATACGAGCGGCTCCCTCCCGCTCACCTCGACGGTCGCCGATCCGGGGCTGCAGCTGCTCGACCGCGCGACCGAGCCGTTCACATTCGGAAATGGCCCGGTACTTCTCCTGGTAGATGGAAGGGACACGGGGACTTTCCGCCTCTTCGTCTATCCGGTCGACGAGGGGCCGGAGTCTCGTCCGGTCCGTTTCCTCATCGGCGACACCGTCACGGAGTCGCTCGAGACCCTGGCCGACATCGACACCTTCGTGGTCGCCGGATCGTCCGGTCAGACCGTGGTGGCGTATGCCGAGGCGCTCAACGGAAGCTCGCCGGGCATTCTCTCCCTCGGCGTGGAGACGCTGGCCGGGGTCGGGAGCGCCCCCGGCGATACCGATCTGCAGCAGGCGTCGACCGGGCGTTTCCTGCTCCCTGGGACGCGCGATTATCGTGTCACCGTACAGTCCGCCCGTGACTTCAACACGGGCTACCGGCAATACCACGGACCCTATCGCTTCCAACTGCGATCCATTGCCACCGTCCCGGAACACCATGCGGCCACGGTCGCGGTCGGTGACACGGTGGCGGGCGAGAGCATTGACTACGTCGCCGACGTCGATGCGTTCACCGTGAGTGGGGCCCCGGGGCAGGAATGCGTCGTGTTTCTGCAGGGGCTGACCGGGAATACGGCGAGTCGATTCGCGCTCGACGTGCTGGATTCGAGCGGCGCGGTCATGACCAACACGCAGAGCGGCGGAGCGGACGCGGCGCTGCTGGGTCAGATGACGGCGCGCTTCCGGTTCCCGGCCACCGGTCCGTCACAGATGCACCTGCGTGTGAGCGGGTCGAGCGATCAGGTGCTGGTTGATCGGGGGCCGTATCGGTTCTGGGTGTATCCAATCGATCGTCACCCGGAGACGGCCGCGGACACGCTGGCGCTCGGCGACAGTATCCTGAACGAACCGATCGATGTGCCCGGCGATGTCGACGAGTTTCACGTCAAGATCCCGGATTCGACAGGACTGAATGTCGTCGTGCGCAGCGGACCGACCTCGACGGGCGGCGCGTTGCAGGCGACCCTGCTGGATTCCACCGGCCGCATCGTGGTGGGATTGCTGCCCCTCTCCGCGGGGGGCATCAGTCAGTCGGGCGCATTCGAGATCGGTCCGGGATCGTACACCCTGCGGGTAAACGGCTTCTCGGCGTACGATGATGGCCGCAGCCCGTTTCAGGGCGGCTATCAGGTCTGGGTGTACGCTTTCGGCTTCGCGCCCGAAACCGCGCCAGACACAATCGCAATCGGGGACACGGTCGCGACGGAGACATTGCACCCCCCCGGCGACGTGGATACGTACTATTTCTTCGGCACGCAGGGCCAGCACCTCAACGTCGCGCTGGCCGGGCAGGGCGCTCCGGGTGGGACCATATCCCTCGAGCTCGATCCAATCCCGTTCTTCTTCCAGAGCCCGACTGCTGGAGTCTCGTTGGGCGGAAACAGGTCCACCAGGATCGATCTGCAGACGACTGGGTGGTACCGGGTCCGGATCGGCGGAGATGGTCCGCCCGGAGCGCCACTCACCGATGCAGGCCCGTATCAGTTCGCGGTTACGGCAGCGGATAGCCTGCCGGAGCACGTCCTTCGCAACATTTCGATCGGAGACACGGTCTCCGCAGAGGCAATCGACTACTTCGGTGACTACGACAGCTATGTGGTGTCGGGTGCTCCGGGACAAGTGTTCGCGGCGGTGTTCCAGCTGCCCGCGCAGGCAAACTATCCGCCCGTGCTCGAAGTGGACGACGCAGCGACGGGAGCAGCGCTCGGCAGTGTGGTCGGCACCGTGACGGCGACATTCACCGTGCCGGTGACGATTCCGGCCTCCGGGCACGTCGGATTGCGGGTCAGGGAGCAGGCCTTCGGGGGCATCTACTCGTACGTCGGCGGGTACTGGTTTGCCGTGCAGCCGATCACCCTCGCCCCGGAGAACGTTCCGGCGACGTTCGCACTGGGCGATACGGTGCGCGGCGAGGCGATCGCTCCGGGAGGGGACATCGACGAGTTCACTTCGACGGCAACGCCGGGGGTGACCCTCGCCGCCCGCTATCGGCTTACTGCCAATCCTGTACCGCCTGGGAGCTTGATCACGCTCGAGGTCGTCGACCCAGCGACGGGGAACGTCCTGGCTGGAGCCGGTGCGTCGCTCTTCGGCTCGACACCAGATTTCTTCTCCGCGGGAACCTTCGTGGTTCCACCTTCCGGGAGCTATCGGGTGCGCGTGCGGGCGTACGATCGCAACCTGGCGACCGCACCGTACGAGTTTTTTGTCGCGCCGGCCCCCTGACCGTCAGATCGTGCGCACGGGAATCCGCGTCATCACCGACAACACCACAACGAGCGCCCCGAACTCGAATGCCGCACGGCGGTCGCCTTCGGCCTGCGCCTGGCCGCGCCACGCGGCGTAGGCGGCCGTCAAGAACAACAGGACCAGAAGTCCTTCGTGCGTGGCGAGCCACATAGCCGCCACAATCGCCACCACGCCCCACCGTTCGGCACGCGACAGCGCGCGAAACCCGCGCGCGCCATCGAGCTGCCACACCGGCAACAGGTTGAACAGGTTGATCCACGCGGCGACCTGGGCGATCGCACCCCAGGTCTGGTTGTCGGTCACGCGGTACACCGCGTACGCGATCGCCGCGGCCGCGAGTCCCCAGATCGGTCCGGCGAGTCCGACGCGCGCATCCTCCCGCGGCGTGACGGGATACTGCTTCAGCCGCACCACCGCGCCGATGCCTGGAATGAACATCGGCGCCGTCGCCTTGATGCCGAGTCGAGTCAGCGCGTTCACGTGCCCCATTTCGTGGATGTAGATCGAGACGACGAATCCGAGCGCGAACCGCCATCCCCAGAGCGTCCAATAGACGCTGAAGGCCAGCAGCATCGACGCCAGGGTTCCCAGCTTGGTCAACCCCAGCAGCACGAGCTTGAGCTTCGACAACAGCAGCCCGAGCGCCCCGACGCCGGCCGCTCCAGTCGCGGCCTTCGAGCGGCCGCTGCTGTGCGGAGCGGAGCCCGGGGTGGGCGGCGTGTGCTCCAGCTCGCGTCCCAGGCTGTCGATCGTCGCCGCGACGACCTCGCGTTGTCGCGTACCGGGAGGCAGGAGGTCGAGCGCCTGGCGCCAGGCGGCGAGGGCCGCGCTCACGTCGCCGGCAGCACGGGCCTTCGCGGCATCATCGGCCAGTTGTTTGAGCGCCGCCGCGTGCACCAGCGCCCCGCATGCAGGGCACGCGAGCAACGACTCCGCGATTTCGCCGCCGCACGTCTGGCAGCGCAGCGTCGGCATCGGGGTCAGGTCGCCGGCGAGATCTGGTAGGGACCGGTGATCGTGAACGTCGGCGTGCGGTTCAATTTCCAGGCTTCGTACAGCGCGAACGCCACGATCACGAAGTGCAGCGGGCTCTGAAATCCGATCAGAAAGGGCATGGCGAGCGCGAGCCCGAGCAGCATGATGACGGCGAGGGCGGGGTTGTGCCCCCCAGTGGCGGATGCCGTGCCGCTCGTCGAATCGACCACGACCACCGGCGCGCTGCCCGTGGGAGCGCTCGACCGTGGGGGTGGGGTGGTAAGCACGACGGTGGAATCTGCGTGCGACTTGTTCTCTTGAATGGCCGACCGAATCACGAGCGAGGCGTCGGTCACGACCACGGAGAGGTAGGTCAAGCCGATCGCGAGGGTCTGGTAGCGCCAGCCCCCAACTCCGTGCGACCCTTTCCGGACCGCGTTGCCCACCAGCAGCCCGACGACGACCGCAACGAGACCGAACTCGTAGCCCGTGAGGGCCTCGATCGCGAAATAGATCCCGGCGCCGAGCGCCGCAGCACCCAGGCCGAGCATCAAGGCGGTGGCGAAGTGGCCCGACGCCGCGTGCGCTGCCACCTTGTCGCGGCAGGAGGCGCACACCGCGCGACCGTTGACGGCGTAGTACGAGCCGGCCAGCGGTTGCTTGCAGACGGTACAACTCGTCGGGGCCGCGCCGACAGCCGCCGGCTCGGCGCGGTCGAATTGGAGGTCGCCGGGGTTCGCCATCGTGCGCCTCTCGGTTGAAGGATCAGCTGGTGGAAACTGGCTCCGCCGGTGTCGCAGCGTAGCGCCGCTCGATCTCCCGTGTGATGTGCATCGAGCAGAACTTCGGCCCACACATCGCGCAGAACTCGGCCGACTTGAAGTACTCGGCGGGGAGCGCTTCGTCGTGCAGCTCGCGCGCCCGGTCGGGATCGAGGCTGAGCCGAAACTGCTCGTTCCAGTCGAAGGCGTAGCGCGCCCGGGACAGCGCGTCGTCACGGTCGCGCGCGCCGGCGCGGCCGCGCGCGATGTCGGCCGCGTGCGCCGCGATCTTATACGCGATCACGCCCTCGCGCACCTCCTCGGCGTTGGGGAGCCCGAGATGCTCCTTGCGCGTCACGTAGCAGAGCATGTCGGCGCCGTACCAGCCGATCATCGCCGCGCCGATCGCCGA
>DASTHG010000464.1:0-2266 GCA_035718325.1 Gemmatimonadales bacterium
GGTTAGAGCGCCGGTCTCACATACCGGAGGTCACAGGTTCGAGTCCTGTACCGCCCATTCCTATTGCGGATTGGCGATTGTGGATTGCGGATTGAGTATTAACTCCCCCTCCGTTCGCTGCACTCGTCCGTCGCGGCAATCCGCAATCCGCATTCCGAGATCCGCAATCGAATGCATCGAGTCCTGATCGCGTCCCACGTTTATGTGGAGCCCACGGCCCGCGGCAAGCTCCGCGCCCTGGCGGGCCGCGGCCTCGAGTTGACCGTCGCCGTGCCGCAGCGCTGGCGCGATCCCGTCCTCGATCGTACGCGCGAGACTTCCTGGGAGCGCAATCAGGCGCTCGAGATCTTCCCGATCCCGGTCACCCGCTCGGGGGAGCCGGGGGAGATGCGCTTCGGCACGCGCCCGCTCGCGGCGCTGGTGCGCGACAAGCGACCCGAGCTGGTGCAGATCGAGGCGGAGCCGGAATCGGCACTGGCGCGCCAGCTGGTGCGCGTCGCCGCGCGGCTGCAGGTCCCCACCGTGATCGTCACCGAGGCGAACGTCGACGGCGCCCGCACCTGGATGGAGCGGTGGCGGCGCCGCCGCGTGCTGCGCCGGCTCGCGGGCGTGTTGGCGGCGAGCGACGGCGCCGCGAAGCTGGTGCGCCGCGACGCGCCCCATCTACCGGTCGGCGTGGTGCCACCGCAAGGCGCTCCCGTGCCCGTGACCCCCGTGCACACCCCGCACGACCACGTGGTGATCGGATTCGTGGGGCGCCTGGTGCCCCATCGCGGCCTCGATACGTTGCTGCAGGCGCTGGCCCACCATCGCGACGCGCCGTGGCGACTCGTCGTGGCGGGGGATGGTCCCGAGCGTGAGCGGCTCGAGCGGCTGGCGAGTGACCTGCGGCTGCCCGCCCGGGTGCGCTGGGTGGGGGCGCTTCCTCCCGAGCGGATCGCCGAGCTGTGGCCCGATCTCGATCTCCTGGTGGTGCCATCGCGTCCCACGGCGACCTGGAACGAGCCGACCGGCGTGACGCTGCTCGAGGCGATGGCGCACGAGGTGTCGGTGATCGGCTCGCGGGCGGGTGTGCTCCCCGAGCTGATCGGCACCGCCGGACTGATCACGCCGCCCAACGATGCCGAGTCGCTGCGCGACGCCATCGCGCAGATGCTCGACCCCGAGGTCCGCTCGACGCTCGCCCGCGCGGCGCGGGCGCGCGCCCTCGAGCTGTACAGCGACGACGCGGTCGCCGAGCAGACCGTCGCCTTCTGGCAGCGGATCAGCCGCAGACCGTCGAACTGAATCCCGACCTGGAGTGAGCGCCGTGCCCCGTGTGCTGCTCGTCCCCGATCTGCCGCTCGACCGCGCCGCGGCGATGGACAAATACGCCCACCGGCTGCACGACTGGCTCGAAAGCGGCAATCCGGGCTTCGAGGTGCGGCTCGCGGCACACATCGGTGAGCTGACGCGCGACGCCGGACCTGACGGCCGCGTGTCGGGGAGTTACCGGCGCTGGTGGAACCAGCCGATCGATCCCGGGCGGGTGGTGCTGCCCGGACCGCTGCGCGGTCCGCAGGGGTTTGCGGCGCGGTATTTCTTCTATCCCGCCCGGCTCGGCCGCGAAGCGAAGCGCGCCAACCTGGTCCATATCCTCGACCACGCCTACGCCCATCTGCTGACGCGGGCCCGCAAACGTCCGGTGGTGATCACGGTCCACGACCTCATGCCGGTGACGGTGCTGCGTTCTCCCACCGGAGGGATCGCCGAGACGTTCCGCAACCGGTTGCTGCTGCGCACCCTCAAGGCGCTGCGCCAGGCCGATGCGTTTCTCGTGGGGACCGAATGGCTGCGGCGCGAGCTGGCGACGTGGCTGGGAGACGATCGCAAGATCCACGTCGTGCCGTTCGGTGTGGATCGCTCGTTCTTTCGTGAAGCATCGGGGGGCCGTGAGCGCGGGCGGCGCGATTGGCGCCTGCCGCCCGACGCGTTCGTCGTGTTGCACGTCGGCAGTACGGTGGAGCGGAAGAACGTGCCGCTCGTCATCCAGACGGTGGCGCGCCTGCGCATGGAAGTCGGCGTCGACGTCCATCTTCTGCAAGTCGGCGGCAGTCTCACCGCGGAGCAGGAGCAGCTCATCGACCGGCTGGGACTGCGGCGCGTGGTCCGCAGCGTCCCGGCGGCGGACGAAACGACGCTGCGGCGCGCCTACAGCGCGGCCGACGTGCTGCTCTTCCCTTCGCTGTATGAGACGATCGGGTTCCCGGTGCTCGAGGCATTCGCG
>DASTHG010000465.1:0-5014 GCA_035718325.1 Gemmatimonadales bacterium
GCTTGCGACCATTCGGACCTCAGCAACTGGGGTGACGGGATGAATCCGGCTGCCGCGTGCGGCACCTACTTCCCGATCATCCACGTCAACGGCGACATCACGCTGAACGGTGACGAGGGGCAGGGGATTCTCCTGGTGGACGGCGACCTGAGCATCCAGGGGTCGTATCAGTACTACGGCATCGTCATCGTCCGAGGCAGCATCAAGTCGGCCGGCGGCGGCAGCACCGATGCGCACTTCTGGGGCGCCGTCATGGCGCAGAACGTCGACCTCGAGCTCAACAGCTTGAGCGGTAACGCGACGCTCAACTATTCCAAGTGCGCGATCATTCAGGCGCTCAATATGACGGGCGTGATCGCGCCGGACCGCTCGCGCAGCTGGAGCTTGTTGTTCTAGGGATTTGAGGGATTCTGGGTGTTCCGGGGACTTTGGCGTAAGCAACGACCAAACGTCCCCGTAACAACCGTTACAGCGCAAATGCGGGGGTCTGAGCGATCTTAGAGCCGTACCACACACAGTAGCTGGATGTTGCAGGCGCATCGTGGCGTACTGAAGCGGTCTGGACGGAAGTGAGGGTCCTCCATGACACGGCAGTCGCAAACCACGAGCAGGCGGACTATCCCGGGCACCGGGCCACACGATTCGTGTGCCCGGCGCTCGGCGTTTGGGTTCACCCTGGTCGAAATGCTGATCGTGCTCGTCGTCATCGGGCTGGTCGTGGGCCTCGCGGCGCCGAAGATCGACGTCACCAAGTTCCGCGTCCAGTCAGCGATGCAGGGCGTCGGGATGACGCTGCTCGCCGTCGAGCGCCAGGCGATCACGCAGCAACACGACGTGATCGTGATGTTCGACATTCCCAACAACCTGCTCCGCATCCACGACGACGCCAACAACAACGGCATCGTCGATCCCGGCGAGCGGGTCCGCGGCATGCCGCTCGGCGAGGGAATCGTCTACGGACGCCCCACCGCCGTCACGGCGCGCCCGATGGGGACGGGAGCCGTGAGCTTTACGAAAGTCGTGGCCGGGCTTCCCGCCGTCGTGTTCCACCGCGACGGCAGCGCCAGCGAGGCCGGCGGGTTCTACCTCACGTCGAACCGCGCCTTGCAGTCCGGGACCCATCTCGACGACACGCGCTCCGTGGAGCTCGAGCGCGCCACCGGACGGGCGCTGTGGTTCCGCTATGGCGCCGGCGGCTGGCTGCAGGCGTTCTGAGATGAAGCGCGAGCGCGGGTTCACCCTGATCGAGGTCATCCTCGCCCTCTCCATTCTGCTCGTGGTGATGATGATGCTGGCGTCCACCACGGGGCGTGCGCTGCATACCGCCGCGCTGACACAGAGCCAGCAGACCGCGATCCAGCTGGCGATGGACAAGATCGATCAGGTGCGCAACGACCCCAACTACGACGCGCTGGAGTTGGCGTACGCGAAGACCGACACGACGTTCACCGGGCTCCCCGGCTTCCGTCGCGTGACGTCGATCGTCAGGACCGGCGGCCAGGGGCAGACCAACGACTACAAGAAGATCACGGTCGTGGTGACCGGCCCCGGGATCACCCCGGTGAGCCGCAGCGTCACGGTGGCGGCACCATGATGACATCGCAGCGACAGTTGGGAGAGCGCGGCCTGACCCTGATCGAGATGCTGATTGCGCTCACGGTGTTCTCCATCGTGCTGGCCGGTGCGCTGGCGTTCCTGCGCGCCCAGGGGCGCAGCTTCACGCTCGGGTCGCAACGCAGCGCCATGCTGCAGAACTCGCGCTTCGCGTTCGACGAGCTGGAGAAGGATCTGCGCACCGCCGGCGCCGGCGCCCCGGACATTCAACCGGCGATGATCTTTGCCGGCCCAAACGTCGTCGCGTTCAATGCGAATTATGCGACGCGCACGCCGGGCGACGTCTTCGCCGTCTACTACGATCCCGACGTGCCGATCGGGGCGGTGGATGCCGCGCGCAAGGCCGACCGGTTTACGATTCCCACGACGACGCTGGCGTACCCCGACACCGATTATCTCCAGGGCGGACTGATCGACAGCCCCGCCGAGACGATCACGTTCTTCTTCGCTCCCGACTCCACGACGAGCCGCAGCGACGACTACATCTTGTACCGCCAGGTCAACAACACGGCGCCTGAAATGGTCGCGCGTGGGATCCTGCAGACCGGGGCCGTGCCGTTCCTGCAGTACTACGCCCAGGTGATGGTGGCCGGGAGCCCCGTGATCCAACAGGTCCCGAACGGTGGGTTGCCGCTGCAGCACACGGTGCCGATTCACCTGGCCATCAACGACACTGGTCCTGCCGCGCGCATCGACAGCGTGCGAGCGGTGCTGGTCAGCTTCTCCGTGACGAACGGGCTTTCCGGCTCGAGTGAGCGGCGCCGCCCGCTGAGTCGCTACATTCGACTACCCAATGTGGGGCTGTCCAACAAGCAGACGTGCGGCGACCCGCCGATTCTCGGGAGCGCGATCGTTGCCGTCTGGAATGCGGCGACGAACGGCGTGGACCTCAGCTGGAACGCGGCGGTCGATGAGCTGGCTGGTGAGCGGGATGTCGTGCGGTATGTGGTGTGGCGCAAGTCGGTCAGCGACTCCACCTGGGGCGATCCGTTCCTGAGTTTTCCCCCGGCGGGGACTCCGACGTACCTCTACAGCGACCATGATGTGACCTCCGGGTCCAAGTATGTGTACGGGCTGGCGGCGCAGGACTGCACGCCGGCGAATTCGAACCTCGTCGCGAGTGCCGAAGTTGACGTTCCCTGAAAGTGACTCGAAAGAAGGCGGTCGTATGCGCAGGCAACGGATGATCGACAACGAGCGTGGTATCGCACTGGTCGTGGTGCTGTTGGTGGTGGTGGCGGTCGCGGCCATGCTCGCCGGCTCGGCGCTGCTCAGCTCCAGCACCAGCCTCATCGCACGCCACGAAGCGCGGCTCGGCGTGCTGGAGACGGCGGCCGACGCCGGCCTCGAAGAGGCGCGCTCGACCATCAACGGCACCAAGGCGCTGTATCCCGATACAGGGTTTACCACGCTCGAGGCCGGGGTGACGGTCTACGCCGCCGACGGCTCGCCGATTCCCAACGTGCGGCGCTGGCTCTACGCCGGCCCGAGCGGCGTCACGACCGGTCAATACGGCGTGTTCGGCAGCATCGTGTCGGTGACCCAGGACCTGCAGGGCGATCGCGTGGTGCGGCGCTCCGAGGTCAACCAGGAGAGCTTCGCCAAGTACGCGTATTTCACGACCGCTGAAAACAACATCCAGTTCGCCAACGGCGACCTGATTCTCGGGCCGGTGTTCTCCGACGATTACATCAATATCGCGTCGTCGGGGGCGATCTTTAACGGCCCCGTGGCCACCGCCAAGAAGGTCAACGGCAAGTCGTTCGGCGTCTACAAGCAGGGGGTGAAGGAAGGGGCGGCATTCATCGCCATGCCGGGCACGGCAGACCTGCTGAAGCTGAAGGGCCAAGCCGCGGTCGGCGGGACGGCGATTGTTTCCCCGACGCTGGGAATCGAGGCCGACGGCCAGGCGACGACCCGCATCGAGTTCGTGGTGGTGCCCACGGGGAGCGACTCGACCCAGGACGGCGACGGGTTCATGCGGGTGTACCAGCTGACGAACCCAGCCGAGATCTGGTGGGTGGTGGGTGACGCCAAGACGGCGCAGCAGCAAAAGGGCGACAGCACCAACGTACTCACCTCGCCGAACTGCACGCTCGGCACGATCAAGAAGACGCGCTGCTATCTCGGCGGCTCCGACGCCTTGAACGGCGGAGCGTTTAGCGCGGCCGATGCGCACGGGCACTATCTCCCGTGGGTCGGCCCCGTCGACCCGCGCCTGAACGCGCTGGGGCGGCCGGATGCCAATTATCTGTGGCCGATCAACCGTGCGACCAACCCGAACTTCCGCGGCGTCGTCTACGTCGACGGCCGCGTCGCGGTCAGCGGCAAGTTGCGCGGGCGCCTCACGCTCGCGGCGTCGAGCAACATCATCATCGCCGACGACCTGCGTTACGTGACGAACCCGGGCGCCGTCAACTGCGCCGATGTGCTGGGCCTGTTCTCGGGCGGCGACATCGTGGTCGCGGACAATCTGGTGAACGACCCCGCCCCCGGGATCGCCACGGTCGCGTCGACCAGGAGCTGGGACGAGACGCCCGACACCTGGCTCGACGGGTTCGTGCTGGCGCTCGGCAGTTTCAAGGCGGAGAACTACAACAAGGGGTCGCGGAACGCCGGGTCGTGCGGCGCCGCCGGCTCGGGACGCGGGTGCCTGTTCGTGAGCGGCGGCGTGATCCAGTCGTCGCGCGGCGCCGTCGGCTTGACCAGCGGCGAGGGGTACGTCAAGCGGTACTCCTACGACCAGTGCGGCTCCAACAACCCGCCGCCCTACTTCCCGACCACCGGGCACTTCGTGCGCGGGCATTACTACGAGGTCGACCCGACGGCGTTTGACGTGAATTCGTACTGGAGCCTGCTGGTTCCCAAGCGGTAGGGCGCCCTGATGTCGTGAGGCCCCGCGTCGCTGTCGACGCGGGGCCTTTTCGTTGCTGCGTAATAATTGCGTGCCGCGCGTGATTCCGGTCTGGGGTATTGGCACCGGCAGTCATAGTCTCCTGGTCCATGAAACGCCGTGCCGGATTCACGTTGCTCGAGGTGCTGGTCGCTTTGGTCGTGCTGACGCTCGGCCTTCTCGGCCTCATCGCTCAGACCGCTTCCCTGGTGCGGGCGCTGGCCCGGGTGCGGCGCGCCGAGACGATCACGACCGCGGCCGCGGCCCGCCTGGAGCAGCTGCGCGCGAGTGGGTGCGTCGCACGGGCCGACGGCGCCGAGGTCGTCCGGCAGGGCTCCATCATCGCCGGCATCGACTGGAGGTGGAGCGCTGCGGCCGACTCGTCACCGCGCGTGCAGCTCGTCGTGACGCCGCGGGCAACGCCGCTCCCGGCCCTTCCACCCGAGACCCTGACGATGGTGCTGCCGTGCCGCTGATCCGGCGCGGCGTGACGGTCGTCGAGCTGCT
>DASTHG010000466.1:0-2233 GCA_035718325.1 Gemmatimonadales bacterium
ACACCTACGGCCAGGTCGCGCGGGCGTTCGATCTCGGCTGGGGCGGCGCCGTCTGGAAAACCGTCGGGGAGCCGATCATCAACGTCTTCTCGCGCTACGGTTCAGTCGATCTCGGCACGACGCGAATGATGGGATTCAACAACATCGAGCTGATCACCGACCGCCCCATCGGAGACAATCTCAAGGAAATCGCCGAGGCCAAACGGAACTATCCTGGCCACGCTGTGATCGTGTCGTTGATGGTCGAGTCGAAGCGCGAGGCGTGGCACGAGATGGTCAAGCGCAACTATCCTGGCCACGCTGTGATCGTGTCGTTGATGGTCGAGTCCAAGCGCGAGGCGTGGCACGAGATGGTGAAGCGCACCGAGGACACGGGGGCCGACGGGATCGAGCTGAATTTCGGCTGCCCGCACGGGATGAGCGAGCGTGGCATGGGAAGCGCCGTGGGCCAGGTCCCGGACTACACCTGCCAGATCGTCGAGTGGGTGAAAGAAGTCGCCCGGATCCCCGTGATCGTAAAGCTCACCCCCAACGTCACCGACATCACCTACATCGCGCGCGCGGCGGTAAAAGGCGGCGCCGATGCGCTGTCATTGATCAATACGATCAATTCGATCGTGGGCGTCGATCTCGATTCGTTCGCCCCCTACCCCGCGGTCGCCGGAAAGTCGAGCCACGGCGGTTATTGCGGCCCCGCGGTGAAGCCGATCGCGCTGCACCTCGTCTCGGCGGTCGCTGGCGACCCGGCTGTGAAGATCCCCATTTCCGCCATCGGCGGCATCGCCTCGTGGCGCGACGCGGCGGAGTTCATCGCGCTCGGTGCCGGGAATCTCCAGGTCTGCACCGCGGTGATGCACTATGGATTCCGCATCATCGAGGACCTGACGGACGGGCTCAACACCTGGATGGACGAAAAGGGGCACCGCACCATCGCCGACGTGCGGGGCCGGGCCCTGCCCAACGTCGTCAAATGGGAAGACCTCGATCTCAACTACCATCTCGTGGCGGCGATCGATCAGGAGACGTGCATCGGCTGCGAGCTGTGCTGGACGGCGTGCGAAGACGGGGCGCATCAGGCGATCCGGCGGCACCCGCGCGGCAATGGGGGCCCGGTCGTCGAGATCATCGAAGAGGCATGCGTCGGATGCAACCTCTGCTCGCAGGTATGCCCGGTGCAGAGGTGCATCACGATGCAGCAGGTCCCCAACACTTTCGGCGCAGTGACGTGGAAGGACTACTCTGCTGGACGCAAGCTGGCGCCGCGTTCGGAACACTTCCACACGGCGACGTGGGCGGACCGCGCCTGATGCCTAGATCGTGTGCGAGAGCCCTTGCGTTGCGAGCTGCTGCAGGACCTTGCGGATAACGTTCGCTGCGTGCTCGACGCGGGCCCGGTCGACATCGCTGCTGCTGTGTTCAATTCGGGTCCGGAGCTGACGGAGCGATTCCTCCAGGGCTGCCTCGAGCACCTGCGCGCCTTCATCAGTCAGAATCAGTTGCATACCGCATCACCTCCTCGACTGGTGCTACACCGAAAACGGCGGCGAAGGTGACACGAGTTCCAGACGCGCGGCCAGCGGATGTTGCGTTTAGAACGCCGCCTGAAAGCGGCCGTTCGCGATCGGCCCCGCGAACCCCGACCACGACCACTCGCCTGAGAGCCCCGCGACGGTCACGGTTGCGTTGAGAAAGACGTTGTTGTCGGCGTAGAGCGGGTTGAGATTCAGCTCTACACTGCCGTCGGCGAGCTGACGACCGGAGAGCGTGCCGTGGCCCACCTGCGGTCCCACCGGTGCCGTGGTGTCGGCCCCCGTCACCCAGTCGATCTGCCACGTGCCGGTGACGGTGGAATCGGTGTGGACGGCGAGACGCAGGCTTCCCGCCAGGAGCTCGGTCCCCTGCTGGTTCGACGCGCGGTACTGCAGCACTCCATCCTTGAGCGTGCCCGGAGCGGTCATCCCGCCGCCCGAGCACCCTCCTACGAGCGCCGCGATCACCGTTCCCAAAGCCCGGATGCGCATGATATGGAGATATACCCAACTGGAGCGGTTATCGGTCACACCGTACTTTGGCGAGGTAACCTCTGGAGGCCCTGTGGGACCGATCACCCGCCGCGAAGCCATCCGACTCGCCTCTGCGCTCGGCGCCTCGCTCGCCTGGCCGACGCTCGTGCTGCGTTCGGGGCCCCGCCACCTCCAGGAGCGTCGCGACCTGTTCGCCCACGGCGTTGCCT
>DASTHG010000467.1:0-2933 GCA_035718325.1 Gemmatimonadales bacterium
GCATTCCTCGAAACGCCGTACGCCTATGGCGCACAAGGGGCCAAAGGGCTCGGAGAGCTGCCGATGGATGGCCCCGCACCGGCGATCCTCAACGCCGTCGCGGCGGCGACTGGCGCCGACCCGTGTGTGATCCCACTGACGCCGGAACGATTGATGGAAATGATCGAAGGCAGAATGCAAAATGCAGAATTAGGAGCGCGTGACGCATGAGCAGCAATTCTGCATTCATCATTCATCATTCTGCATTTGCCGTCGCGTTCACCCTCAACGGCTCCCCGATCTCCGTGGATGTCGATCCCACTGATCGCCTACTCGACACGCTGCGCTATCGGCTGGGGCTCACGGGCACGAAAGAAGGCTGCGGCGAAGGCGAGTGCGGGGCCTGCACCGTCTATCTCGACGGTCTCCCGGTGAATTCGTGCCTCATCCCCACGTATCAGGTTCGGGGCAGGCGCGTCGAGACCGTGGAGTGGCTGCCGCCGGCTCGCCTCGACCCGTTGCTGACTCACGGCGCAACGCAGTGCGGCGCCTGCACGCCGGGCGTCGCGATGACCTCCTGCTGGATCATCGATCACCCGGACCTGCTCGCGACGCACTCGGTGCGCGAGCTGCTCGCCGGTAACCTGTGCCGCTGCACCGGCTATGACGGCATTCTCGACGGCATCACCGCCGCCATGCAGGGCCGTCCGTGAGGGTGTTTCAGCCGGCGACTCTGCCCGAGGCGCTCGACATCCTCGCACGCGAGCGCGGTGTCGTGCCGATGGCCGGCGCGACGGACCTCCTCGTCCATTGGCCCACGCGGACCGCCGAGCACGACAAGCCCTACCTCGATCTCTCCGGCCTCGCCGAGTTGCGCGGCATCCACTGGAACGACCGTGAGCTGCGGCTGGGCGCGCTCGCGACCTACTGGGATGTGATCGCGGACCAGCAGGCTACACAGGAGCTGCCCTTGCTCGTGCAGGCGGCTCGGCTCGTCGGGGCGATTCAGATCCAGGCGCGGGGAACGTGGGCGGGGAACATCGTGAACGCCTCACCGGCGGCGGACGGTGTGCCGGTGCTCATGGCATACGACGCGAGCGTCGTCCTGCAATCAGTTCGGGGACGTGAAGACGTCCCGTTAGCCGAGTTTTATCGAGGATACAAGCAGCTCCGCAAGACCGACGATCAGCTGGTCGTCGCGATCCGCATCCCACGGCGCAGCTACACGGTGCAGCAGTTCCATAAAGTGGGATCCCGTCGCGCGCAGGCGATCGCGAAGGTCGGGCTCGCCCTCACCCGCTCGAGCGCGGGATGGCGGGTCGTCGCGGCGAGCATGGCACCGACGATTCGGCGTTGCCCCGCGCTCGAGCGACTGCTCGAGACCGGCGCCGATCTGCGCGAACCCGAGGGGCTCCTTTCCGCCATCGCCTCCGACACGAGCCCCATCGACGACATCCGGTCGACCGCCGAGTACCGGCGGCACGTCATGGCCCGCGTGTTGTTTTCCGCGCTGCGCGCCTGATTCAGCGCAGCGGCGCCCCCGCGGCAACCCAGCGCCGCAGCACGTCGCGCTCCGCATCGGTGATTCCCGTGAGATTTCCCAGCGGCATCGTCTTCGTCGTCACCGCGCGATCGAGGATGCGCTGTGCCTTTGCCTGAATCTCCGCAGGCGTATCGAACATGACGCCGGCCGGCGCGGTGGGAATTCCAGGATACGTGGGCACGCTCGAGTGACACGGCGCGCAGCGTTGGGCGATCACGACGCGTACGTCGGCGAAGGGAGCGGGCGATCCGCTGCTGGGTCCCGCCCCGCCGCCGCGCGGTGCGGTGACAACGGCCAGCACGACCAACCCCAGGACGGCGGCCGGCAGGAGCCAGGCGTTCCGTCGCCCCGCATTGCGCAGATTGAACCAGTGACGCACCAGCACGCCGATCACGAACAATGCGCCGAGGATCGCCCAGCCCCAGGGTGAGCCATACGTCGCCGGAGAGTGGCTGCTCACCATGACGAACAGCACGGGGAGAGTGAGGTAGTTGTTGTGCAACGAGCGCAGCGCCGCCTGCCGGCCGCGCCCGGCGTCGGGAACCTGTCCCGCGGTCAAGCTCGCGACCATCGCCCGCTGCGACGGGATGATGACGCGGAACACATTCGCGGCCATGATCGTGCCGAGTGCCGCACCGACGTGCAGGTACGCGGCGCGCGCGCTGAACAGGTGACTCAACCCCCAGGCGAGCGCCGTGACGAGCAGGAGCCCGAGGACGGCGAACGCCGCCGGCCGACCCCCGAGCGGCGAGTGGCACAGCGCGTCGTACACGAGCCATGCCAGCGCCAACGTGGCGAGGCCGACCGCGATCCCGCCACCTGGCGTGAGGCGGGACACGGCGGGGTCGAGCAGGTACTCGCGCGCCCCCACGTAGTAGAGCAGCACGAGCAGCGACAGCCCCGTCCACCATGTGGCATAGGCTTCCCACTTGAACCAGTGCAGCGTGGCCGGCAGCCGTCCGGGTGCTACGCCGTATTTCACGACGCGGTAGAACCCCCCGCCGTGCACCGACCACAGCTCGCCGCTCACCCCGGGCTCCGTTGCCGCAGGCGGCGAGATGCGGGCATTGAGCCAGTTGAAGTAGAACGACGTGCCGATCCACGAGACGCCGACGATGACGTGCGCCCAGCGCAGCGCGAGGCTAAGCCACTGCGCGAGGTAGGCAGTCACCGGTCAGCTGCCGCGGTAGGTGGAATAGCCGAAGGGGCTGATCAGCAGCGGGATGTGGTGGTGGCGGGAATCGCGCGGCGTGAAAACCACCTCAACGTGCGGGTAGAAGACGGGAACGCCCAGCGCGGCGAAATACTGTTCCAGCTCGAAGCGCAATCGCAGCGTCGTCCCCGGCGCGGCGGGCGCGCCGGCCGGCAGCAGCGAGGCGATGCGGCCGTCGGCGTCGGTCGCGCCGCGTGC
>DASTHG010000468.1:0-9179 GCA_035718325.1 Gemmatimonadales bacterium
GGCTTTACGCCCTGTGGCTCACGCTGCGTGCCGCCGAGGCGTTGCTCCCGCCGCATCCGGTGAGCCTCAAGAACCACCGCCGCCGGCTCGTCGCGCTGGAGCATCGTCTCGGCGGCCTGGCACTGCCCGCCCCGCTGAAGCGGGCCCTCGCGGCGGCGCGCGCGCAGCTCGAGCCGGGGACAGCCGCCGCGGCGGCGCTCGTCCTCGCTCAGCTCGTGGCACCCAGCCGCGAAGTGCTCGGGGCCGAGGCCGCCGAGGCGGTTTCCGCCGCGGCGCGGGACGCCCGCTTACATTAGTCAGTCACCATGAGCACTCGCCGCCTCCCCCGCCCGCCCTCGCTCGAGAAGCTGGTGCAAAAGGTCGACGCGCAGCCGCCCGGCGCGGTTCCCCGCGACACCGTCCCCACCGGATTTCCCTCGGTCGACCGCCTGCTGGGGGGCGGCCTGAGGCGCCGCGATCTCGTGGTGCTCGGCGGCGACGGCGGTGCCGGCAAGTCGGCGCTTGCGCTGGGCCTGAGCTTGCGCGTGGCGCAGCAACCGCTGGGCGTCGCCTTTCTCTCGGGCGAGATGGACGAGGAGCGTTTGATGGAGCGCGCGCTCGCGATCGAGGGACGGGTCGCCGTCGACGAACTGCGCTCTGCCGGCTTGAGCGAGCAGATGCGCGCCGGGATCGGCGCCGCGGCGGTGCGGTTGCGGGGGCTGCCGCTCTCGCTGCTGCCGCTCACCGCTCCCGACCTCGATGGTGCGCTCAGCCTGCTCGATCGGCTGGGACCGTTGGCGCTGGTCGTCTTCGACTACCTGCAGCTGGTGCCCCCGCCGGCGGATGCCGCGTCGGGGGTGCAGGACGAAGAGATGGCGACGGTGCTGCGCCGCCTCAAGGCGTTCGCGCTGGAGCGCAACGTGACGGTGCTCGTCGTCGCCCAGCTGCCGCGCTTCGCGAGCGGCCGTCCGAACCTTCGCCCCCAGCTCGATGACTTCGGGCACCTCGGCGCGGTGAAGCAGCACGCCGATGTGATCCTGGGCCTGTTCCGCGAGGAGATGTATCACCCTGGGTATGGCGTCGACGGCGCCACCGAGCTGATCGTCGCGAAGAATCGTAACGGCCCCACGGGCTTCGTGGATCTGTTCTTCTATCGGCGCTGGATGCGGTTTGAAGACATGGTGGATCCCGACCGGTGAGCTGGATACGCCGCGGGGCCATCGCGCTGGTCCTCGGTTTCGCCGCAGCGTGCAGCGATTCATCGACGTCCCCCGCCGTGGCGGCCGTCCGGCTCGCACCGTTCGACTCAGGGTTCGACTTCTCCGTGTTCGTGGCCGCGCCTCCCGGCGACACCGCGCGCCTCTTCATCGTGGAGCGTGGCGGGCGCATCCGCTTGCGCAAGCATGGCGTACTGCAGGATTCCGCCTATCTCAACCTCACCTCGGTGACCGGGCTGGGGCACGAGTACGGCGTGTACAGCATCGCCTTCCACCCCCAATACGCGACGAACGGACGCGCGTTCGTCTACTACGTCGATAACAACGGCAACACACGTGTCGTGGAGTACCACGCCGACGCGTCGTTCGATCACGCCGACCCCGCGCCGGTGCGCGTCATCCTGGCCCAGGCACAGGACTCGAACGCCGTGCTGTATGGCGGCCAGGTCGGCTTTGGTCCCGACGGGAAGTTCTACATCGCGCTGGGCGACGGTCCCGCCGGCGGTGATCCACTGAGTCACGCGCAGGACAGCACGTCCCTCATCGGCAAGATCCTGCGTGTCGACGTCGACGCGGGCACGCCGTATGCGATCCCGACCGACAATCCGTACGTGGGCCGGGCGGGATGGCGCCCCGAGATCTGGCAGCTCGGCGTCCGCAACCCGTGGCGCTGGAGCTTCGACCGCAAGACGGGCGACTTCTGGTTCGGCGATGTCGGCGAAGCGGAGTGGGAAGAGGTCGATTTCCTACCGGCGCCCGTCGCGGGCGGCAACAACTTCGGGTGGCCGTTCGTCGAGGGAAACCACTGCTATCAACCGTTCGTTGCGTGCGACACGACCGGACTCGTGCCGCCGGTGCTGGAGTACCACCATGCACCCGCGTGCGCAGTCATGGGCGGCTACGTGTATCGCGGCCCGGCCTTCCCCGAGCTCCAAGGGACGTACTTCTACGGGGACTTCTGCGGCGGATGGGTGCGCTCGTTGCGATTCAGCGGAACGAGCGTGATCGAGCCGTATCCCGCGCTCGCGTCGCCGTTGATCAACGACAATCCGGTGTCGTTCGGTGAAGACGCAGCCGGTGAGGTGTACGTCGTGATGGCGTCGGGACGGATCTATCGCATCGAAGGCGTGCGCTAGCGGGCGGGCGGCTTCACCGCGCCCGACTCGGCCACCGCCATCGAATCCCCCGAGACCACGGCGCCGATCACGGTGTAGGTGGACCCGGGCCCTCCCACATTGGGCCGCAGCGTAATCCACAACGGCCGGCTCCCTTTTTGCGCCACGATCGCGATTGACCCATCCGCGCTCGTCACGTCGCTCTGCAGCGCCCAGCCATTGAGGTTCAGCTCCTGCCGGAACCAGGACGCCACGACCGCCACCGAATCGAGGGTGGTGAGGGTGACCTGGGCGGCATCGCTGCCGCTCGTGACGTCGACCAGCGTCGACCGCGGATAGACCAGCACACCGTGCAGGCTCTTGCGCAGCATCGTCCGCGTGTCCGGGGGTTGCGGCCGATTGCAGCCCGCGATGGCGATGAGCGTCAGCAGCATCAGGGTTGAGCGCATGGTCGCCTATCCTACCCGTGGCGTGCCCCGATGGTCAAGGAGTTCGCTATGTTAGGGTCATACAACGAGGCTCAGGTTCATGGCCGGTCATAGCAAGTGGAAGCAGATCAAGCGAAAGAAAGCCGTCACCGATGCCAAGCGGGGCGCGCTGTTCACGCGGCTCATCCGGGAAATCACGATTGCCGCCAAGGCCGGCGGTGGCGATCCGGCGGGGAATCCCCGGTTGCGGACGGCGATCGACGCCGCCAAGGCCGAGAACATGCCGTTCGACAACATCGACCGCGCGGTCAAGAAGGGAACCGGCGAGCTCGAGGGAGTGCAGTACCAGGAAGTCACCTACGAGGGCTACGGCCCCGGCGGCGCCGCGATCCTGATCGAGGCGACGACCGATAACCCGAACCGGACCGTCGCGGAAATCCGCCATCAGTTCGCTCGCAACGGCGGCAACATGGGCGCCGCCAATTCGGTGGCGTGGATGTTCGACCGCAAGGGCCAGATCCTGCTCGACGCCGCCAAAGTCGACGAAGACACGGCGATGGAAGCCGCGCTCGACGCCGGCGCCGACGACATCCAGCGGGATGGCGATGCGTTCGTCGTCACGACCCAGCCGGCGCGGTTTCACGCCGTTCAGGATGCGCTCGCCGGGAAGCGCCTGCCGATTCAAGGCGCCGAGCTGGCGTTGATTCCCAAGAGCACGGTGAAGGTCGAAGGCGGGGACGCCAAGAAGCTGCTCAACCTCATGGAGGCGCTCGAAGAGTTGGACGACGTGGCGAAGGTCTCCTCCAACTTCGACATCGACGCCGAGGCGATGGCCGAGGTCGGCGGGTGACGTGAGGGTCCTGGGGATCGACCCGGGCACATCGGTCACCGGCTACGGGGTCGTGGAATACGGCAACGGCACCCCGGGCTTTGGACGTCTCATCGAATGCGGCGTCATTCGACTCGCCAAGCGCAGTTCCCTTCCCCGCCGTCTCGCCCAGCTGCACGACGGCATCGTCGAGCTGATCGAGCGGCACCAGCCCAATACTTTGGCACTCGAAGACACCTTCTATCATAAGAACGTGCGCACGACGCTGGTGCTCGGGCAGGCGCGCGGCGTGGTGCTGCTCGCCGCCGAGCAGCATGCCGTCGCCATGGCGTGGTATCCCCCCGCCACGGTGAAGAAATCGGTGGTGGGTGCGGGCGGGGCACCGAAGGCCCAGGTGGCGGCGATGGTGGCGCGGCTGCTGCGACTGAAGCACGCGCCGCGGCCGTCCGACGCGGCGGACGGCGTGGCGGTGGCCTTGACGCACGTCATCCGCTCGTGATCGCCGGCGTGGCGGGTCGGCTGGCCGCCAAGGCCGCCGACCGCGTCGTCATCCAGACGCCAGGCGGTGTCGCCTACGAAGTCACCGTTCCGCTCGGCGTCATGGAGCGCCTGCCTGGAATCGGGGAGCCGGTGACGCTCGCCACCGAGCTGGTCGTGCGCGAGGATGGATGGTCGTTGTACGGCTTTCTCGACGAGAGCGAGCGACACCTGTTCCAGCGCCTGCTCACCGTGAATGGTGTGGGACCGAGAATCGCCGTCGCCTTTCTCTCGACGCTCGGTGCCGAGCGCGGCGCCAAGGCGATCCAGAAGAAGGATCTTGCCACGCTGTCCTCGGTCTCGGGCGTAGGGCGCAAGCTTGCCGAGCGTCTGGCGCTTGAACTCTCGGACAAGCTCGGCGAGCTTGTGGGCGGCCAGCCCGCTCCACTCGATGCGCCCGCCCGGTCCGCCCTGGCGGCACTCGAGCGGCTCGGGTATGGAGGAACGGAAGCCGAGCGGGCGCTGCGCCAGGCGCTGGCGGGCGACGGCGGCGACGCCGATGCCGAAGCGCTGGTGCGCCGCGCGCTCCATGTCCTGACGACCAAGTGAGCCATGACGACCGCGACCGAATTCGTGACCGCTGAATGGATCTGCACCCGCTGCGGGGTGACCAACCGCAAACTGCTGCCAGGCGGAGCCACGAAGACCAGGGACGCCTGCGTCTCCTGTCACGCGAAGCACGAAGTCGAAAGCGACTCGCGCCCGGTGCGGTGGCGCGCGCGGCCGCTGGGTAAATGACACGGGCCGAGGTCACCACCCCGGAGGCCCTCCCCGACGAGCGCGTCACTGACGCTGCGTTGCGCCCGTCGCGCCTCGAGGAATTCGTCGGGCAGGCGAAGGTCAAAGAATCACTCCAGATCGCGATCGACGCGGCACGACAGCGCAAAGAGCCGCTCGACCACACCCTCTTCTTCGGACCTCCAGGACTCGGCAAGACCACGCTCGCCCTGCTCATGGCGCGCGAAATGGGCGTGCAGATCCGAACGACCTCCGGGCCCGTGCTCGAGCGCCCCGGCGACCTCGTCGGCATGCTGACCGGTCTCAAACCCGGCGACATCCTGTTCATCGACGAGGTCCATCGGTTGCGGCCCGCGCTCGAGGAGTTCCTCTACCCGGCGATGGAAGAGTTCCGCGTCGACGTGCGCATCGCCGACGGGCCGCACGCCCAGACGATTCCCATGCAGCTCGAGCGCTTCACGCTAATCGGGGCGACGACGCGCTTCGGGCTGCTGACGCCGCCCATGCGGGCACGGTTCGGACTGGTGGAGCGGCTGCACTACTATCCTCCTGACGATCTGGTCCAGATCGTCGGCCGCTCGGCCGGGATCCTCGGCGTCGCGACGGATCCGGCCGGGATCGCCGAGATCGCCACCCGCAGTCGCGGGACGCCCCGCGTCGCCAACCGTCTACTGAAGCGCGTACGCGACTACGCCCAGGTGCGCGCCGGCGGCAAGATCACGGCGGCCGTCGCGGCGGAAGCGTTGAAACGGCTCGACGTCGACGAGTTCGGGCTCGACGACATGGATGCTCGTATTCTGAAGACGATCATCGAGCAGTTCGACGGGGGCCCCGTGGGACTCACGACGATCGCCGCTGCCGTGGGCGAAGATCCGGGGACGCTCGAGGAGGTGTACGAGCCGTTCCTGATGCAGCAGGGCTTCCTGGCACGCACGCCGCGCGGCCGCTGCGCCACGGCGAACGCGTACCGGCACTTTGGATTCGCCGTGCCCATGAAACGCCCCGATCAGGGAACGATCTTCGACTGAATGCAGAATGCAAAATGCAGAATTCTGAATTTTGCATTCTTCATTCTGCATTCACATGCATAGAACTTCAGATTTCGACTACACCCTCCCTTCGGACCTGATCGCCCAGGAGCCGCTCGCCGAGCGCTCCGCGTCGCGCCTGCTCGTGCTCGACCGCGCGAGCGGCGCCATCACCCACCGCCGGTTCACCGATCTCCCCGATCTTGTGGCGCCCGCCGACGTGCTCGTGCTCAACGCGTCGCGTGTCATCCCGGCCCGGTTGCGCGGCGTCCGCGAGCACGGTGGGCCGGCGGAGCTGCTGATCGTCGAGCAACGCCCCGACGGCGATTGGCTGGCCCTGGGCCATCCTGGCGGCAAGCTCAAACCCGGCCGCACGGTGCGCGTCGGGCCCGACAGCGCAATCGAGGTCGTGGAAATCCTGGGAGGCGGACTGCGGCGCATCCGGTTCGTCGGCGCCCTCGACGGTCGCGCCACCCTGGCGCGCTACGGCCTCGCCCCACTGCCGCCGTATATCCATCACACGCCGAGCGTGGATGACCGGGAGCGCTATCAGACGGTGTACGCCGAGCACGACGGATCGATCGCCGCGCCGACGGCGGGTCTGCACTTCACGACCACGCTGTTGGACCAGCTCCGCGGGCGCGGCACGGCGGTCGCGATGCTCGAGCTGCACGTCGGCCTCGGCACGTTCAAGCCGGTCCGGGTGGAGGACCTGGAGGCCCACCCGATGCACGCGGAGCGCTACGCGGTCAGCGCGGCGGCAGCGCAGGCGATCAACCAACGGCACGGGCTTGGCGGGCGGCGCTGGGCGGTCGGGACGACGACGGTGCGGACCCTCGAGACCGTGGTGGACGCCGCCGGCCGCGTCGCGGCGCGTTCCGGGGAAACGGCGCTCTTCATTCGTCCGCCGTACGTGTTTCGCGCTGTCGACGCGCTCATTACGAACTTCCACCTGCCGCGTTCGACGTTGTTGATGCTGGTGTGCGCCTTCGGCGGATATGAGACCGTGATGCGGGCCTATCAGGAGGCGATCCGGGAGCGCTATCGGTTCTATTCGTACGGTGACGCTATGGCGATCTTGTAGCCGTCATGTTCGAGCTCTCCATCGCCGCGACCTCCGCCGCCGCCCGCGCCGGCATGCTGGCGCTGCCCCATGGCAATGTCCAGACACCCTGCTTCATGCCGGTGGGAACTCAGGGGACCGTCCGCGCCCTCTCACCGCATGACTTGCGCGCTGTGGGCGCCGAGATCGTGCTCGCCAACACCTACCACCTCCACGTCCGCCCGGGCGAGGCAGTCGTGGCCGAGCTCGGTGGTTTGCACCGCTTCATGGGATGGGACCGCCCCCTGCTCACCGATTCCGGCGGGTTCCAGGTGTTTTCCCTCGAGGGATTCCGGAAGGTCGACGAGGACGGTGTCGAATTCCAGAGCCACGTCGACGGCGCCCGACGCCGCCTGACACCGGAGCGCGCGACCGAAATCCAATGGACCCTCGGCGCCGACATCGCCATGGCGTTCGATCACGTCGTCAAGGGCGGTGCGGATGAGGCGACAGCGCGGGACGCTCTGGAGCGCACGCTGCGCTGGCTGGAACGGTGCGCCCGCCGGCATCAGGAGCTGGCGGACGGGCAGCGCCAAACTCTCTGGCCGATCCTTCAAGGCGGCACGCACACCGATCTGCGACAGGAGGCGCTGCAGCGCGTCCTCGACCTCAGCTCCTGGACCGGCCTCGCGATCGGCGGGCTCTCGGTGGGAGAGCCGAAGGCGTTGATGTATCGCACGCTGGAAGACCTCGAGCCCCGGCTGCCGCGCGCCCTGCCCCGTTATCTTATGGGCGTGGGATTTCCTGAAGACCTCGTGGCCGCCGTCGGGCGCGGCGTCGACTTGTTCGATTGCGTCGCCCCGACGCGAATGGGACGCAACGGTACGGCGTTCACCCCGGATGGCGTGGTGAATATCCGCAATGCCAAGCATCGCACCGATGCCGCGCCGATCGACCCGACCTGCGATTGTGAGACCTGCACCACGTATTCGCGCGGCTATCTCCGACATCTGTTCGCCGCCGAAGAGCTGCTGGGCCTGCGCCTCCTGTCGCTCCACAACGTCCGCTATCTGATCCGGCTGGCCGGCGAGATGCGCCGGGCCATCGTCGCGGGCGATTTCGCCGGGTGGGCCGATGCGTGGCGCCACCGTTACCTCCAACCGGAATCCGCATGACGCTCCCTCTGCTCGCCATTTTCACTCCCGCCGGCCAACAAGGGTCGGGGATGACCGTGCTCCTGCTCCAGGTCGGCGCGATCTTCGCGATCTTCTACTTCCTCATTATCCGCCCGCAGCGCCGCCAGAAGGACGAACACGACAAGCTGCTCGCCTCGCTGCAGAAGGGCGACCAGATTGTCACCTCGGGCGGAATCGTCGGCGAAGTCGTGTACCTGAAGGACAGCCAAGTGACCATCCGCAGCGGCGAAGCGAAGCTCGTGATCCTGCGCAGCAACATCGCGACGATCACGAACCGCGAGGCCGCTGCGGAGCCCGCCCCCACCAAGACCGCGTGAGCCTGCGCACACTCCACCTGCTCGGCTCTCCCGTCCTGCGCCAGCGCGCCGACCCCGTCGCCGGGGTGGATGCCGCGGTGCGGCAACTGATCGACGACCTGTTCGAGACGATGTACGCCGCCAAAGGCGTGGGACTCGCCGCCAACCAGGTGGGGATCGCGCAGCGCGTCGCCGTCGTCGATACCGGAGGCGACACACCAGAGCCGCTGGTCCTCGTGAACCCAACGATCGTACACCGCGGGGAGGACACCGAGACCGCCGAGGAAGGATGTCTGTCGATCCCTGAAATTTTCGGCGACGTAGAACGGCCGGTGGCGATCACCGTCGACGCCACCGACCGTTCGGGCGCCCCATTCCGGCTCGAGGCCTCCGGCTACCAGGCGCGGGCGATTCAGCACGAGATCGATCATCTCGACGGCATACTCTTTCTCGACCACCTGTCGGCCGTGAAACGCGGCCTGCTCCTGTCGAAATGGAAGCGGCTGCGCAAGGGCGAGACCGGCTATACCAAGGAGGTGACGCCGGAGCCGGCGGGCGAGCTCTAGTGGACGTCGTCTTCTTCGGCAGCCCCGATTTCGCCGTCCCGTCGTTGCGCGCGCTGGTGGGCGAGGGCTTCAACGTCCGCGCCGTCGTGACCCAGCCCGACCGGCCCACCGGACGTTCGCGTTCCACCACCGCTCCGACTCCCGTAAAAGCCGCAGCAACCGGTGAGGGCCTCGAGGTACTGCAGCCTGAGAAACCGACGGACCCGGC
>DASTHG010000469.1:0-2741 GCA_035718325.1 Gemmatimonadales bacterium
TTCTTCCGGGCACCACACACTGATGCTGTAACCACCGCCGACCACCTGCGTCGCCTCGTGCGTCACGGCCACCATGCCCTGTGCCTCGAACTCCGTCACCTCGCTACCCGACACGCGGCAGGTGGCTCGGCCGCCGGTCACCGTGGCGACGATCTTGTGGGTCTGGTGGACGGATCCCGTCAATTCGGACGTCAGTGTCACGGTGCCAGTGTAGTAGTGCGCGCAGTTCCAACCGGAGAGGCTGTCCGCGCGGCACGCCCACTGGCCCGCCGCCTGGGCCTGCAGCGTCGGACCCAGCGCTGCCGCCAACACACTTAGAACGAAGCCACGAGCAACGCGGAGTGACATGAGAGTCCCTCTGATGGAGGTTATGGTTTGAATCAGTCCCCAAACCGCACACGGCGCGTCTCTTGCTCCTGCCCCGTGGGACGCGTCAGCGATTCGTACAGCTCGGGCCGGCGCGCCCGCAACCAGCGACGCCCGGACGATGTGGGCAGCAGCGACGCATCCAGGTCCGCCACCACCATGTCGTCGCCCAGGGCCCGCGATTCCGCGATGAGCTCTCCATAGGGGTCGAGTACCATCGCATTGCCGGTGCGGATCTCATCGTCGTCAGGACCGATGCCGTTGCTGAACACCAGAAACATGCCGTTGTCGTGCGCCCGGCTGGGCAGCCAGCGCATCAGCCACCCACGTCCCTTGGGTCCGCACAGCTCCGCAGCGCACGCCGCAGGGTCCTCATGGCGGCGCGCCCACACGGCGGGGTCGACCGGCTTCATGCCGCGCGGGCTCAGCGAGTGGCACCCGCCCGTCTGGTGCGGTGCGAGCAGGATCTCCGCACCGAGCAGGGCCGTTGCGCGGGCGTTCTCCACGATGTTGTTGTCGTAGCAGATCAGCACCCCCACGCGGCATCCCTGCGGCGTGTCGAAGACGGTGTAGCGCTCCCCCGCGCGGATGTCCGGATGCTCGAACACGTGCAGCTTGCGGTGCACGGCCCATGTCCCATCCGGCATGGCAACGACGTAGGCGTTGTAGACGCCGCCGTCGCTCGCCCGCTCGAGCAATCCCGCGCCGACGGTCATGCCGTGCTCGCGCGAGAGCTGCAGCAGCTCTTGGGTGCACGACCCGCCAGGGACCGGTTCGGCCAGTGCCGCGAATGTCACGCGTGAGAGCTTGCGCACATGCCAGTACCCCGTGAGGCACATCTCGGGGAAGGCAATGAGCTCCACTCGCGACCGCGCGGCCTCCGTCATGAAGTGCCGGACACGGCCGAGGTTGTAGGTCTTGTCGCCTGCGGTGTGCTGAAATTGAACTGCCGCCACCCGGATGTCGCGCATTGCCAATTCTACCTCCATTTTCCGCGGATGACCTCCGACAGCCTCGGGATGCACGAGTCGATCTCGCGCCGCGACTTCTTGAATGGCACGCTGCTCGCGAGCGCCGGCCTGTTGTGGGGGCGCCACATGCAGGTGCCGCTCACCAGTTCTCCCGCCGATGCGTGGGACGGCTACGGGGGCGTGGGCGACTACGCCCGCGCCCACGGCAACATGTACGACGTGATGACCATGGCGCACCGGATGCGCGACGGGGCGTTCGAGGGCGCGATCGCGAGCGCCACGGACACGGGCGAGATGTACGACCTGGTCCTTGTGGGTGGCGGGATCAGTGGTCTCGCCGCGGCGGTGTTCTTCCAGCAGAAACGGGGCGGGCGCTGCCTCGTGCTCGACAACCACGCCATCTTCGGCGGCGAGGCGAAGCGCAACGAGTTCCGGGTCGACGGCCAGACCGTGATCGCCCATCAAGGCTCGGCGATCTTCCTCGTGCCTCAACCGGGCGGCTACACGGATGCCTTTTACAAACTGATCGGCATGGATCGCCCGGCGTTCGACTATCAGGCGTGGCGGGGACCCCGGGTCGAGATGCCGCTCAGCCACAGCCCGTACGATGAACCGAAGAACTACGGCTTCTACTTCGGGTCGTCGTTCGGGGTTCGTCCCGGGGTGTGGGTGGTCGATCCATGGGGAAGGAAGCTCGACGGCGCGCCGCTCTCTGACGGTGTGAAGGCGGAATGGCTGCGCTCGCGCAGCGCTGATACCCCGGGGCCGCGTCCGACGACGGAAGGCGACGCCGTCTCGCGCCAGCTCGACGCGATCACCCTGGAAGAACACCTGATGGCGCGGCACCAGATCAGCCGGGAAACGGTGCGGACATTCTTGTCGCCCGTCGAGGGCGGCGGCTACGGCCTCGGGCCCGACGCGCTGTCGGCGTTCTGCGACTATGCGATCGAGACGCAGTTCCCGGGCGACGGCGACGAGGCCCTCGGCGATCAGATGTTCCCGGACGGCAACACCGGCTTCGCCCGCCTCATGGTGAAGACGCTGATCCCCGACGCGTTCGTGGGGCCGCGCAGCGTCGACGCCGTGTGGCAGAATCGCGTGCGCTTCACCGCGCTCGACCGCGCGGGGCAGAGCACCCGCATTCGCCTCAACGCCACCGTCGTCCGCGTCGTGCACGCCGGGGATCCGGCTCACGCGCCGTATGTGGTGATCACCTACGTGAAAGGAAACCGGCTCTTCAGCGTCAAAGCTCGCGCCGTGGTGATGGCCGGTGGCAGCTGGACGACGAGACATATCGTCGGCGACCTCCCCGACGGCCATCGCGCGGCCTACGCGCAGTTCTACCGCTCACCGTGCCTGATGGCGAACATCGCGGTGCGCAACTGGCGCTTTCTCTATACGATG
>DASTHG010000470.1:0-4638 GCA_035718325.1 Gemmatimonadales bacterium
CAAGTCGAAGGCGATCGTCAAGGCGATCAAGGACAAGAAGTTCAAGAAGGCTCAGGCGTCGATCCAGGGCGAAGAAGTGCGGGTGCAGGCGCCGTCCAAGGACGAGCTGCAGGAGGTGATCGCCTTCCTGCGCACGCAGGACTTCGGCATCGAGCTCAAGTTCGGGAATTACCGCGGATGAAGCTGGGGGTCATCTCGCTCGGCTGCGACAAGGCCACCGTCGACTCCGAGCGGCTGGTGGGTGACCTGGTGGGGCATGGCGCCGAGCTGACGGGCGATCTGCCGCGCGCCGACGTCGTGCTCATCAATACCTGCGGTTTCATCGATGCCGCGAAGCAGGAATCGATCAACGCCATTCTCGACGCGGCCCGCCTCAAGCAGACCGGGGACGTCAAAGCGGTCGTCGCCGTCGGGTGTCTGGTGCAGCGCTATCGCGACGAGCTGGCCAGCGAAATGCCCGAGGTCGATCTGTTCCTGGGCTTCTCCGACCTGCACCACCTGGTGCCGGAACTCGCGGCCCGCGGTCTGATCGCCGATCCTGCGGCCGCTCACCCCGGCGTCAGACAATTCCTCGGCGACCAGCCCCACGTGCGCTACCTGAAGATCTCCGAAGGATGCGACCACACCTGCGCCTTCTGCGCCATTCCCCTGATGCGCGGCAAGCATCGCTCCGAACCGCTTGCGCGACTGGTGCGCGAAGCGCAGGCACTCGAAGCGCAGGGAGCGCGGGAGATCAACCTCGTCGCCCAGGACCTTGGCCACTACGGACGCGATCTGGGGCGCGATGGGGTGAAACTTCCCGACCTGCTCGCTGCGTTACTCGCCGAAACGTCGGTGCCCTGGTTCCGGCTGCTGTACGTCTACTCGGCGGGTATCACCGACCGTCTCGTGGACCTCATGGCGCGGGAGCCCCGCATCGTGCCGTATATCGACATGCCGATCCAGCACGCCGCCGACCGCATGCTCGAGCGCATGCGGCGCCCCGAGCGCCGGGCCTCGATCCGGGAGAAGCTGGGGTGGCTGCGGGGAGCGATCCCTGACCTCGCCATTCGCACGACCTGTCTCGTCGGTTTTCCCGGGGAGACCGAACTCGAGTTTCGCGAGCTGCTCGAGTTTCTGGAGGCAGCGCAGTTTGACCGCCTCGGCGCGTTCGCGTATTCGCCCCAGGAAGGCACTCGCGCCATGCAGTATCCCGATGACGTCCCCGACGAAGTGAAGCGCGAGCGTCTGGAAGAGCTGCTCGAGGTGCAGCGCGCCATCTCGGCGGAGCGGCTGTCGCGCTTCGTGGGCCGCGAGGTGGCCGTGCTGGTCGATCGGGTCGCCGATCCGATCGACAGCGGCGCGACGCACGTCGGGCGGGTGGCATGGCAGGCGGACGACGTGGATGGTGTGACGTATCTCGGGGAGGGGGGGTGGGCCGGTCCCGGCAGCTTCGTCCGGGCGCGCCTCACCGACAGTTTGGACTACGATTTTCGGGCGGTGGCGCTCGCGTGAGCGGCCGCGCCGCTCCTCTGGCACCGGCGTCCCGGGATCTGCGCGGGGCGCCTTTTTCTTGGCTGCTTCCGGCCGCGCTCATCGCGGCCCTCGGCTGCCCACACCCACAACCGGGCGGCGCAGCGGCGCCGGGAGGCCCGGAGCCCGAGCTGCGCGTCGGTCTCGCTATGGGCCTGTCCAGCGTACGGCTCGGGGGCGATGGCGAGCTGTTCGTCACCGATGACGGCAACGGCCAGCCGGTGGGCGCCATCGCTGCGGGGAGCGTCTGGACGATCATGGTGGACTCGGGTGCGGGATTTACGCTGCTGCGGCCTGATGGCACGCGCACCGAGCGGCACCAGGGGATATCGGCGGTGAACGTGACCGAGGGCCGCTTCGCGATGGCCAACGGCCGCCGCTACCGGGGGCGGATCAACGTCGTGCGGAGCCCGAGCGGGTTGCTGCTCATCAACCGCCTGGCGCTCGAGAGCTATCTCGCCGGCGTGCTGAGCCAGGAGATGGGGCCACGGCGCCCGGACGAGCGGGAGGCGCTGCTGGCGCAGGCGGTCATCGCCCGGACCTTTGCGCTGCGCAACCGGGGGCGCTGGGAGGCGAACGGCTTCGACGCCACTGCCGACACGCGCGATCAGGTGTATACGGGCGTCGACGGCGAAACGGCGCAGGTGTGGGATGCCCTGCGCGCCACGACGGGGCAGGTGGTGCTGTACCGGGGCAAGATCATCGACGCCTATTACCATGCGAGCTGCGGCGGCCGAACCGCCGCGGTCGAAGACGTGTTCAAGAGCGCGCAGCGACAACCCTACCTGCGCTCGGTGTCCGACGCGAGCGGTGGTGGTCATTCGTATTGTGATCTGGCACCGCACTTTCAGTGGCGCGAGGAGTGGGACGCCCAGACGCTGCGCGCTATATTGACCCGGACGCTCCCGGCGGTGATGGCGGTGAGCGGTGACGGACTGCAACCCATTACCGATGTGCAGGTTACGAGAAAGACGTCGTCGGGGCGAGTGGGGGAGCTGCGGGTCGTGTTCGCACACGGCGACGTGCGAATCGCCGGTCAGGATGTGCGGTCGATTCTGCGGCCGTCCGCCGACCGACTCTTGCAGAGTACGGCGTTTCGTGTCTCGGTGACCACGGACGGCGGCCGGGTGAGCCGCCTCGTGGCCCAGGGCAGCGGCGCCGGCCACGGCGTCGGGTTCTGTCAGTGGGGTGCCATCGGGCGCGCCCGCGCCGGACAGCGGTATCGCGAGATCCTCACCACCTACTTTCCAGGAACGACCGTTGAGCGACTCTACTAATAGATCGGTGCACCGCCGGCTGTTGCTGGCCGCGCTGGTGTGCGGCGCGTGTGCGACGCTCGTGACGTCGCCGCTGCTCGCCGCCCAGGGGCTGTTGTCGAAGTTCACGTACGATCAGCTGCGGGTCTCGGGATTCGAGTTGGACGTCGGCTCGGTCGCGACGCACGATCTGCGCGGCGCCATGATCGGCGGCGTGCGGATGGACGCCGGATATCTGGCGCCGCATGTGCGGGTGCTCGTCGGCGCGTCGTATACGCGTTCTCGGTTTACCGACCGTGCAGTCGCGCGGCTCAACCGGCAATTGCTCAAATTGGTGACTGACCCCGATTCGAATTCGACCATCGACGTGGGACGGGTCCACCTGTCCGATTTTATCGCCGACCTCGACCTGCAGTACGTCTTCAACGACGGACAGCCGGTGACGGCGGTGCTGGGGCTGGGGGGTGGCATACATGTTCGGGAGGGAAGCGGGCGTGCCATCAACGGGACCTTCATTCAGGACGCGCTCAGCGGCGTCTCGCCGGCGCTCAACGGCACCGCCGGGATGGAAGTGGCGCTGAGCCCCGCCTGGCGGCTCACCGGTGAGCTGCGCGGCACACTGTTGAGTGACTACTCACAGTTCTCGGCGCGCGTCGGGTTCATGTACCGCCTTCCCGCGGGTCGTAGCCGACGGTGAGCGATCCGGTCCGCGTCGCCGTCGTGGGGGCGGGGAGCGTCGCGCAGGTGGCGCACCTCCCGGTGTTGCGGAAGATCGCCGGCGTCGAGATCGCCGCGATCTGCGACAACGACCTCTCCAAGGCGCAGGCGTTGGCCGCGCGGTTCGACGTGCGCGAGACCTACGACGACATCGAGGAGGTGCTGAAGTACGCCCACCCGGACGTGGTCGTGGTGTGCACCCCGAACCATCTGCACGAGATCCACGCGGTGGCGGCCCTGTCGGCAGGCGTCAACGTGCTGTGCGAGCGGCCCCTCGCGATGAGCGTCGACGGCGTGGAGCGCGTACTCAAGGCGGCGGAACGCTACGGCAAGCGCGTCATGGTGGCCATGAACCACCGCTTCCGCAGCGATGTCCAGGCGGTGCGTGGCTTCCTCGCCGGCGGGGAGCTGGGGACGATCGACATGCTGCGCGGCGGCTGGTTCACGTTCCAGCCCTCGGCGGCACGGCAGCAGCTCGGGTGGCGCCTGCGGCGCGCCGAATCGGGCGGCGGGGCGATGCTCGACCTGGGATTGCCGCTGATCGATTTGGGGTTGTGGCTCGCCGGGTGGCCGATCCCCAAGCGCGTCTCCGCCCAGCTCGTCGGCGGCGGCCGCGACGGCGTGGAAGAGATGGGGATGGCGATGATCGTGTGTGAGAACGGTCTGTCCATCGGCATCGCGGTGAGTTGGCGTCACCTGGGCGGCGGCGAGCGGTTCTGGTTCGAGATGGTGGGGCGTAAGGGAACCGCGGCGATCGCTCCGCTGCGGGTCTACAAGGAGCTGCACGGGGCTCCCACCGACGTCACGCCCACCGGGGCGAGCGGCCGTGAGACGCCGTTCATCCAGTCGTATCGCGCGGAGTGGACCTACTTCCTCGCCGTGATCCGCGGTGAGGTGAACGCCCCGCCGCCGAAGGATCAGCTGCTGCTGCACCGCGTGCTCGAGGCCGTGTACCGCTCCGCCGACGAAGGCCGCGACCTCCTGTTGTGAGTCTCTCCTCCCGCCGCGGCTGGACACTGGTCGCGCTTGGCGCCGTCGCGCTTGCGGGATGTTATCCCCCGTTCCCGCTCCCGTTTCTCAGTTTCGTCGCGCTCATCCCACCCGCGTTGCTGCTGTTCGAGAGCGAGGGAAACCCACGCGCCGCCTGGCGCTG
>DASTHG010000471.1:0-3416 GCA_035718325.1 Gemmatimonadales bacterium
GTTGGAGCGGCTGCGCGGCGACGAGGAACCTTGAGACGGAGGCCGCGGCTGATAGCCGATAGCTGATAGCCGATAGCGCGTTACGCCTTTTTCAGCCTCACCCCGCCGCTCCCCGTCTCCACATGCAGCCTCCCCTTCCCATCCCCAATCCTGCCCTCAACGTGATCCTCCTGAATCTTCCGCACCGTCACGGGGATCCCGCCCAAGTCGATGCCGCCCGAACCCGTGTCGAGCACGACGTCCGCACCATAGTCCGCCGGCAGCGTGAGATTGACCTCCCCCGAGCCCGTGTCGACGTAGATGCTGCTGCCGCCGGTGAGCAGCTCGAGCGTCACGTCCCCCGAGCCGGTGTCGATCTTGAGATCGTCGGCCTTCACCGCCGTCGCATCAGCGTTGCCCGACCCGGTGTCGATCTTCAACGAGCGCCCCTCGGCGTGATCGATCGTCACGTCCCCTGACCCCGTGTCGACCGAAAGATCGTCGCCCTTGGCGCGCGTGACGCTGACGTTCCCCGAACCGGTGTCGAGGTTCAGGTCGCCGGTGATGTCGCTGGCGTGCACGTCTCCCGATCCCGTGTTCGCCACGAGCGATCCGGTGATCCCGTTCGCCGTGACGTCGGCCGAACTGGCGTCGAGCGACAGCTGCCCGTTCACGTTGGCGGCCGTCATCTTTCCGACGGCGAGGTGGATCGCCACGCGCCGGCCGGCCGGCACCAGCACGCGCAGGTCGGCGTAGGCTTCGAGGCCCGAGCCGTCGCCGCGGATGCGGACACGGTGGCCACGGCCGAAGAAGTGGTGGTCATGGTCGTCGTCGAACGTGCCGTCGTCATGCACGTCGAGTGAGGATGTCGAGTGCCAGCCGAGCGCCGGATAAATGATGTCGTCGTCCGGGTAGATCACGCGCAGCGTCTGCTGGCTGCCGATCGGACCGGTCTGCACATCGAGCTTCGCGGCGTCCGACCCGCCCCGCGTCACAAGGACTACGACATCCCCGGCCGAGCCCGCTTCGACGCGCACGGCGCCCGCGAGATTGTAAATGGCGACGTTGTCGCCGCTCACCGTGTAGCGTTGCGGCGTCTGCGCGGCCAGGCGAGCTGCGGCCACGAGCATCAGGACGCCCGGGACGACGGAGGTGCGCATCGGGTACTCCAGCGTGAAGGTGACGCGAAGCCGTACGCAGGCGGACGGCGGGGGTTTCCAGGGGTGGATGGCGCGACGCGGCAAAGGGTTGCAATGGTCGCGCCGGCCCCCCGGCGGCGGTAATTTGCAGCGCCCACCAGCAGGGAAGGACTGTGTCCGGCTGGCAGATCTGGATCGTGTTGGCGGCATTGCTCCTCGTGGCCGAGATGTTCGCCCCCGGGTTCTGGCTCGCGAGCGTGGCCGTCGGGTGCCTCGCTGCCGGCGTCGCGGGACTCTTCCCCATCGGTATCCTGGGCCAGACGCTCGTGTTTGCGACGACGACGGTCGCGACGCTGTTCGGCCTGCGGCCGGTGCTGGTGCGGCGCTTCCTCCACGCCCGCGGGATGGAGGTCCGGACCAACGTCGACGCGCTGGTCGGAAAGTCGGGCATCGTCACCAGGCGGTTCGACCCCGTCACCCGCATGGGCCGGGTGGCGATCGAGGGTGAAGACTGGCGCGGCACGTTGCTCGAGGCCGAAACCGGCGCGACGCTCGATCCGGGCACACGCGTCGTGGTGATCCAGGTGGACGGCAGCACCCTGGTCGTGGAAAGGGAGGTCCCAGAGCCATGAATTTCGGGTTGATTGTAGTCGGCGTGATCGCGTTGCTCGCGATCGTGATCGTGCGGCGGACGATCGTGGTCGTCCGCCAGGCACAGACGATGGTGATCGAGCGGCTCGGCAAATACAGCCGCAGCCTGTCGTCCGGCATCAATCTGGTCGTTCCCTTCTTCGACCAGCCGCGCGCGCTGGACTGGCACTCGGTGATCAGCCTGCCCTCGGGGGAGACGATCACGCGCCGCTATCGATCCACCACGATCGACCTGCGGGAGACGGTGTACGTCTTTCCGCGCCAGAACGTGATCACCAAGGACAACGTCGTCGTCGAGATCGACGCGCTGATCTACTTCCAGGTGACCGACCCCGTGCGCGCGGCGTACGAGATTGCCAACCTCCCCGACGCGATCGAGAAGCTCACCCAGACGACGCTGCGCAACGTGGTCGGCGAGCTGGACCTCGACCAGGTGCTCTCGTCGCGCGAGCACATCAACACCAAGCTGCGCGAGATCCTCGACGACGCCACCCACAAGTGGGGCGCGAAAGTCGCCCGCGTCGAGCTGAAAGACGTCAACCCGCCGCGCGACATCCGCGATGCGATGGAGAAGCAGATGCGCGCCGAGCGCGACCGGCGCGCCGCCATCCTCACCGCCGAAGCGGGCAAGCAATCGGCCATCCTCGAGGCCGAAGGCATCCGGCAATCGGAGATCAACAAGGCCGAAGGGACGAAGCAGGCACGGATTCTGGCTGCGGACGCGGAGGCCGCCGCGCGGCTCAAGGTCGCCGAGGCCGAGGCGCAGGCGATCGAGCGCATCACGCAGGCCATCAAGGGCACGGGCGGCGATCCCGCACGCTACCTCATCGCCATCCGCTATCTCGAGGCGCTGAAGGAGATGGTGAGCGGCCAGAACAACAAGGTCGTCTACATGCCCTACGAGGCGACGGCCGTGCTGTCGTCCCTGGGCGGCATCCGCGAAATGCTCCAGCTGCCGGACAAGAAGCCGGGATGACGACGTCGACCTCCACGGCGCCCCTGACCACGCTGTCCGAAGAGGAGCAGATGTTCCGCGACGCGGTGCGGGACTTCGCCGACGCGGAGGTCCGGCCGCGAGTCGCCGCGATGGATCAGACGGCCGCCATCGACCCGACGCTCGTGCCCAAGCTGTTCGACCTTGGCCTCATGGGGATCGAGATCCCCGAGGGGTTCGGCGGGGCCGGCGGCGGGTTGTTCATGACCACGCTGGCGGTGGAGGAGCTGGCGGCGGTCGATGCCTCGGCGGCGATCATGGTCGATGTGCAAAACACCCTGGTCATCGAGCCGCTCCTGCAGTGGGCATCGGACGATCAGAAGCGGCGCTACCTCACCCGGCTCGCCGCCGACACCGTCGGCGCGTACGCCCTGTCCGAATCCGAGTCGGGATCGGATGCGTTCGGTCTGCAGACCAAGGCCACCAAACAGGGCTCCCAGTGGATCCTGCAGGGCCGCAAGCTGTGGATCACCAACGGCGCCGAAGCGGGTGTCTACGTGATTTTCGCCAATACCGACTTCACCAAGGGGTACAAAGGGATCACCGCGTTCATCGTGGAGCGCGGCTTCAAAGGATTTGCCGTCGGCAAGAAAGAGGACAAGCTCGGCATCCGTGCGTCTTCCACGACGGAATTGATCCTCGAGGGCTGTGAG